>WFMU01000149.1 GCA_015488935.1 Flavobacteriaceae bacterium
CAAATGCACCCAACTATTATACAATATATTTTGGTTATCCATTGGATTTTTAGGAATTTCTTTAACAGGATTAATATTTCCGCCAATAGCGTACATAGTAGTCATTACAGTAGTCATTCCACCTGCCGATGTTCCTCCCATCGCATCAATTACAACAGCATTTTTTGGAACTAAATCGCTATCAATTCCCGCAACATTGCCATTTTTAGCACGTTCCCACAGGTCTAAAATTTCAAACAAATAATCCATTACTCCTGCGGTATAACAACCTGCAGACACAGCTCCAGCCATTGTTAATCCTAAATGAAAGGTATTCTTATCGTTACTCATAATTTAAAAGGTTTGCTTTAAGGAGCGACCAAGTTAAAATATATTAAAGAACTAAAAAAGGGGGAAAATCCCCTTTTTTAATTATTTTTCTCTACTAAATCTCTTATTTTAATTATGTAACATAGAAATCTTAAAACTTAAGTTTTTTTTATACTTTTACTACCAATAATAAAACAGCAAAAAATGAAAATCACTTATTTAGGTCATGCTAGTTTAGCCATTGAAATAAATGGAAAAAACCTTATCGTTGACCCTTTTATAACCGCAAATGAAAAAGCAAAAAACATCGATATTAATTCGCTAAAAGCAGATTATATTTTGTTAACACATGCACACCAAGACCATATTTTAGATGTTGAAGCAATTGCAAAAAGAACCAAAGCAAAAGTAATTTCTAATTTTGAAATTGTAAATTATTTTGGAAAATTGGGTATTGATGGGCATCCAATGAACCACGGTGGAAGTTGGAATTTTGATTTTGGAAGGCTTACCCTTACCAATGCCATACATACTAGCTCGTTTCCTGATGGCACCTATGGAGGAAATCCAGCAGGTTTTCTCTTAGAAACGAAAGAAGGAAATATTTATATTTCTGGAGATACAGCACTTACTATGGACATGAAATTAATTCCATTACAATGTAAACTAGACATTGCAGTATTGCCTATTGGCGATAATTTTACCATGGGAATTGATTCTGCAATAATAGCTTCTGATTTTGTAGCATGTAATAAAATTCTAGGCTACCATTACGATACTTTTGGCTATATTGAAATTGACCAAAAAGAAGCCATAAGCAAATTCAATAAAAAAAATAAAGATTTAATACTGCTTGAAATTGGTAAAAGTATCTCCATTTAACAACCAAAGCATTTATCAAATCCATAGAAACAACAACAAAAATGAACTACATATTATTTGACGGCACTGTTAGAAACAACTTACTGCCATTTACCTATACAAGACCAGTTGCAGATATTAGAATTGGTATATTAACCATTCGCGAAAAATGGGAGTATTATTTAGGATTAACTACAACTACCGTTACGGAAGATTACCTTGAAGATAAATTTCCAATGGTAGAAATGGAAGAAAATATTATGATTAATGCCTCCTTTTTACCAACAAAAAAAATTGTAGAACAAGTAAAAAACCTAACTGAAAATCAAGCGATATTTAAAGATGACGAATTACTTGCTTTTTTTACTACAAATACCCAAGAAGAAGTGGATTTTGATACTTATGAGATTATCAACTGTAAAGATAATTTTATTCAAGTTAAAAATACTTGGGACATTTTTTCCTTAAATAGTATTGCTTTAGAAGCGGATTTTGAACTACTAACCGAAGGAAGAAAATCGCAAGAAATACCTAAAACAGTACAGTGCATTAATAAAGAAAATATCTTTTTAGAAGAAGGTGTAACTATTAATTTTGCGGTGCTAAATGCATCAAAAGGTCCAATATATATAGGTAAAAATACCGAAATTATGGAAGGAAGTATGGTTAGAGGACCATTTGCCTTATGCGATAATTCCATGTTAAAAATGGGAGCAAAAATTTATGGAGGTACCACCATTGGTCCATTTAGTAAAGTTGGTGGCGAAGTAAACAATGTAGTTTTTTTAGGCTATGGCAATAAAGCACACGATGGCTATTTAGGAAATTCGGTTATTGGCGAATGGTGTAATCTTGGAGCAGATACCAACAACTCCAATCTAAAAAATAACTACGCCGAAGTAAAATTATGGAGTTACGAAACAGAACGATTTGTAAAAACAGGATTACAATTTTGTGGATTAATGCTTGGAGACCATTCCAAATGTGGTATAAACACCATGTTTAATACAGGAACTGTTGTTGGTGTTAGTGCCAATCTTTTTGGAAGTAATTTTCCACGAAATTTTGTACCTTCATTTTCTTGGGGCGGACATGCTGGATTTACAACCTACCAAATGAAAAAAGTAACCGAAGTAGCAAGTATAGTACTGCAACGTAAAAACCTAGAATTTGACGAAAAAGAACAAAAAATATTAGAACATATTTTTGAAATTACCGCCAAATACAGAAATTATTAATAAATAATATTGTCCGATAAAAAATGAATTATCACTAATAAAAAATATAAATTACAATTTAGTCTTATGTCTTACATCTTGCATCTTGTATCTTGCATCTTGTATCTTGTATCTTTTGCCAGACAACAATAATTAATAAATAATAAAAACACTAATGAAAAAAGTAATCTTAAAATACCTAAGCTACCTTACAATAAGCTTTACGATTACTTTTTCTGTACATGCACAAGTAATTCCTACACAAAAAAATAAGCTTTGGGGAGCCGTTACTGCTAATGGAATTATTAAAATACCACTAAAATATAAAAGTGTCGATTTTTATAATAATTATCTTTTAGTCACAAATAACAATAATAAAAAAGGCTTATTTACTTTGGACGGTATCTCCATTTTAAAAACAGAATTTGATGCAATATTACCAATCAAACAAAACTATTTTCAAGTCTATAATAATGGTAAAACAGGTATTGTAAATGCAGGAAATAAAACCATTATTCCAATTGCGTATGAAAGTATAATTTACGATACTGAAAATAATTATTTTATTGTCTCAAAACAAAATAAATATGGCGTTTTAGATGAAAATAACACAGAAATTATTCCATTGCAATACGATAATATTGCCTTGTACAACAATAAATTTTATCTCTTTAAAAAAGGAAAACAATTTGCTATAACAAAAACG
>WFMU01000150.1 GCA_015488935.1 Flavobacteriaceae bacterium
GACAATATAAATATATACCATACCACCGCTTATTTAGACGAACAGAATTTTTGGAAGTAGAAGGTTATGGTAAATTTGAAGCTCTAGCAAATCGGGATTCATTAAAATACCGTTCTATTTATGGTTTGGATAATATTCCTACCTTATATCGTGGTACTATACGACGCGTCGGCTACTCACGTGCTTGGAATATCTTTGTGCAACTCGGTGTTACCGATGATTCTTATATAATGGAAAATACAGAAACTATGAGCTATCGTTCATTTATCAATTCATTTTTACCTTATAGTCCAACAGATTCTGTGGAGTTAAAATTGCGTCATTATTTAAGAATTGAACAAGATGATATTATCTGGGATAAATTACTTGAACTTGATATTTTTAACCCTAATAAAATTGTAGGACTCAAAGATGCTACACCAGCACAAGTCCTTCAAAAAATACTGATGGACAAATGGACATTGCAAGAAACTGATAAAGATATGATAGTGATGTATCATAAATTTGGCTACAAAATTGATGGCGAAAAACGACAAATAGACTCCAAAATGGTTGTTATTGGCGATGATCAAACCTACACTGCTATGGCTAAAACCGTAGGGCTTCCTGTGGCAATGGCAACATTACATATTTTAAATAAAAAAATAAAAACACCAGGAGTGCAACTGCCAATAAGTAAAGAGGTTTACACTCCAATACTAAAAGAATTGGAAGATTATGGTGTTGTTTTTAAAGAAGAGACACTACCATACTTAGGTTATAATCATTTGAATTTATAATTTATCAACAGTATAAAAAGGCATTAAATAAATTAGTAACTTGCACCATAAATAAATACAGAAAAATGAGCACGGACAAAGAAAAAGAAGCAAAATTAAAAGCACTAAAATTAACCTTAGACAAACTCGATAAAACTTATGGTAAAGGTACCGTAATGAAAATGGGCGATGCGCCAGTGGTAGAAGTAGATGTTATCCCTTCGGGATCACTTGGGCTAGATTTAGCACTTGGTGTTGGAGGATATCCTAGAGGTCGTGTAATAGAAATATACGGTCCAGAATCTTCGGGTAAAACTACCTTAACCTTGCATGCCATTGCAGAAGCACAAAAACAAGGAGGTATCGCAGCGTTTATAGACGCAGAACACGCCTTTGACCGTTATTATGCACAAAATCTAGGTATTGATGTAGACAATTTGATTATTTCACAACCTGATAATGGAGAGCAAGCACTTGAAATTGTAGATAATTTGATTCGTTCTGGAGCAATAGATATTGTAGTGATTGACTCGGTAGCTGCATTAACACCAAAAAGTGAGATAGAAGGCGAAATGGGTGATTCAAAAATGGGGTTACACGCCCGTTTGATGTCACAAGCATTGCGAAAACTTACTGGTTCAATAAGCAAAACCAAGTGTACGGTTATATTTATTAACCAATTACGTGAAAAGATAGGTGTAATGTTTGGAAACCCAGAAACAACAACTGGAGGTAATGCATTAAAATTTTATGCTTCTATTCGTATTGACATTCGCCGTTCTACACAAATAAAAAGTACCGATGGTGAAGTAAAAGGTAATAAAACACGTGTAAAAATTGTTAAAAACAAAGTGGCGCCGCCTTTCCGTTTGACCGAATTTGATATTATGTATGGTGAAGGTATTTCTAAAGTAGGAGAAATATTAGATATTGGTGTAGATTTAAACATTATCAAAAAAAGCGGTTCGTGGTTTAGCTATGGTGATACCAAGTTAGGACAAGGTCGTGATGCTGTAAAAAATCTAATCAAAGAAAATCCAGATCTAATGGATGAACTAGAAGAAAAAATAACTGCAGCCATAAAAGGAGATGCTGTTTAGTAATCTCCGATAAAATTTACTCTATTAATTGAGAATTGCATTTAGCTTCTTTCAAGAAATATCTGCTAAGGTTGAAAATTACTGTCATTTCGACAAAGTAAGGAACGAACGCCGAGAAATCTTTTGATTTTTTCTAAATTCAAAAGATTTCTCGCAATACATTAAAAAAAACCTTAAAAATCAACATTTTAAGGTTTTTTTTATATATTTACGCAACCTTTATC
>WFMU01000151.1 GCA_015488935.1 Flavobacteriaceae bacterium
GATGTAATAGTAGTTGGTGGCGGACATGCTGGAAGCGAAGCTGCAGCAGCAGCAGCAAATCTCGGCTCTAAAACTTTACTTATAACCATGAGTTTACAAAACATTGCACAAATGAGTTGTAATCCAGCAATGGGAGGAATAGCTAAAGGACAAATTGTTAGAGAGATTGACGCACTTGGTGGTTATAGTGGCATTATTACAGATAAAACTGCCATACAATTTAAGATGCTAAACAAATCTAAAGGACCAGCAATGTGGTCGCCAAGAGCACAAAGCGACCGTATGCGTTTTGCAGAAGCTTGGCGTTGGCAATTAGAAAATACCGATAATTTAGATTTATATCAAGATAGTGTAAACGGATTATTGTTTGATAAGAATAAAATCATTGGTGTAAAAACAACATTAGGTTTAGAAATAAAAGCAGAAACTGTAATTATTACCGCAGGAACTTTTTTAAATGGATTAATTCATATTGGAGAAAAAACATTTGGAGGTGGAAGAGCTGGTGAAAAATCTTCTACAGGAATTACCGAAGATTTAGTAAAAATGGGATTTGAATCTGGACGAATGAAAACAGGAACACCACCAAGAGTAGATGCCAGATCTTTAGATTTTTCTAAAATGATAGAACAACCTGGTGATAAAAATCCATTAAAATTCTCTTATTTACAAAGCATAAAACCACTTAGCAAACAACGCTCTTGTTACATGACATATACAAGTAACGAAGTACATAATTTACTACGAGAAGGTTTTGATAGGTCGCCAATGTTTAATGGAAGAATACAAAGTATTGGTCCGAGATACTGTCCGAGTATCGAAGATAAAATAGATCGTTTTGCAAGCAAAGAAAGACATCAAATGTTTATTGAGCCAGAAGGTTGGTTTACCAATGAAATTTATGTAAACGGATTTTCTACTTCGTTGCCAGAAGATATTCAAGCAAAAGCCTTACGAAAAGTAGCAGGTTTTGAAAATGTAAAATTCTTTAGATTTGGCTATGCTATTGAATACGATTATTTTCCGCCTACGCAACTAAAATATACTTTAGAAACAAAATTAGTAGATAATTTATATTTTGCTGGACAAATAAATGGAACTACAGGTTACGAAGAAGCAGCAGCTCAAGGTTTAATGGCTGGAATAAATGCGGCATTGAAAACACAAGAAAGAGAGCCATTTATACTAAATAGAAATGAAGCGTACATTGGTGTTTTAATTGACGATTTAATTACCAAAGGAACAGAAGAACCATATCGTATGTTTACATCGAGAGCAGAATTTAGAACATTATTAAGACAAGATAATGCAGATATAAGGCTTACAGAAAAATCAAATAAAATAGGATTAGCATCTAACGAACGATTAGAAAGAGTAGAAGATAAAATTACAAAATCTAATTTATTTGTAAACTTTTTAAAGATAACAAGTATTAAACCAGAAGAGATAAATCCTATTTTAGCTAACAAAAAATCAGCCTTGGTAAATCAGTCTATGAAGATGTTTAAACTGGCATCAAGACCAGAATTGAATTTTACAGATGTAGCAAAATTTAAAAAGGTTAAAGCTTTTATTGAAGCTAATAATATTGATGCTGAGATTGTAGAACAAACCGAAGTTCAAGTAAAATACTCTGGATATATAGCAAAAGAAATTAGCAATGCAAACAAATTACAACGTTTAGAAAATGTAAGAATACCAAGCAACTTTAATTACGACAATGTAAATTCTATTTCAACAGAAGCGAAGCAAAAACTAAATAAAATACAGCCAGAAACCATTGCACAGGCAAGTAGAATTTCGGGAGTTTCGCCAAATGATATTTCCGTTTTATTAGTCCATCTTGGTATCTAAAAACAAAATGTTCCACGTGGAACATTAAATAAAAGATTAAACATATACTTTAATAAATAAAAAATTGTTCCACGTGGAACATTAAAAAATGAAAGAAATAAATTCTCCAATACATAAAGACAATACACTAAAACCTTTTTTAAAATGTAAAGATTTTACCGTTTCAAAAGAAGTGTTTTCTCTATTAAAAGATGATAAATCAGAATTACTAATTACGCATCCTCAACCAGAATTAGAAAAATTAAGTTTGTATTACGAAAGCGAAGATTATATTTCGCATACCGATTCTAAAAAATCTTTTTTTGATAAAATGTATCAAAAAACAAAAAATTACGCTATTAAAAAGAAACTAAAATTAATTGAAAAAACGAAAATAAAAACAAATTCTAAAAATA
>WFMU01000152.1 GCA_015488935.1 Flavobacteriaceae bacterium
CCCATAAACATAGCTATGCAAAGAATTTATGCCTCAAAAAAGAAAAATATATTCTAATTTATTTATAACGTATTTTGCTTCTCAATTGGTATGACATCTTACTTTTAAGAAAATAAATTACATCAAATAAAAAAATAGTTGTGGCTTTTTTAATTGGTAAAGTTGTTTAGCTGTTTATTGGTAAAGCTGTTTTGCCAAAACAGCTTTACCTACCAATAGTCTCTTGCTTCTTACATCTTGCCTCTTGCCTCTTATATCTTGCCTCTTGCATCTTTCACAGAACATCAATCTTTTTTATTTTAACTTATCTAAAATAAAATTTACGGTTTCATTGGTACATTTATTTTCTTTAAAAGAATTTGCCATGTATTTTGAATTTATGGCGTATTTATTTTCTATCAAATAATTTATTTCATCAATATATTCTAAGGATGTTTTTCCTGTAAATAGGCTTTTTAAACTATTCTTTTTCTGATAGTCGTATATTTTCTTTAATCCTGTTAAATATAAATAATCTTTAGTAAATCCGCCACCTCTATGTACTCGCAGAGTTATATTAAATGCGTTTTCTTTGGATAGTTCGTAATTACTGTACAATAACTTAAATGTTTGTCTAAAATTGTATCCTTTTTCTAAGGAGTTTACTGCAATTACTCTGTATGCCAGTCTTTTTAGTCTTTCTAAGGTAATACTATTTGACATGTATTCGCTTAATACAGCAAGTCCTTCTTGGGTTTCTACATTATTTGGAAATCCATGTGAAAATATTTTTAGAGGGTTGTTTAAACTGTTCATGGTGGTAACCATGTGTACACCTATTTCGTGATTGGTTAAAATGTTTATATCATCTTGTGAAAATGTATGGTTTTTATTTAAAACTAAAATTTTATCATTACTCAATACCATTGCTATTGCAGATAGGTTGTCGGAATGTTTTATTTCGTAAGTAAAATCGTATTGTTTGGAATAAGTTCTAAAATGTGTTTCTGTTTCTTGTACATTAAATCTTGGCAAACTATTTTCTATATTTATTTCGTCTTTAAAATGTAAAATAAATTTTGCGTTTTCTACATCTTTTTCTGTTGGTGTTCCAAATGATTTTAGGGAATTGTAATAAAATTTTTTTCCTTGACCAATGGTAGCAATACATTCAATAAGTCCCGAATATTCGTAGATTATATCTTCGTATAGTTTTTGGATGATTTTATCCTCGATATTTTCTATTTCTAATGAAAATAATTGCCGTTGTAAGTTATAGGCATCAAAGTCTAATCTTGGATATATAAATGTTGGGCATTTCAAAAACTTAGAGGCGAAAAATTTATTTTTTTCTTCTTCTATATTCAACGGATTTATATAATTTAATAGTTCGATTTTTTTAACTAAAAAATCCATTTTTTTATCAATATCTAATATTATGTTTTCTGTAGTTGTCAATTATAGGTTGCTTTTGTGTTTGGTATAAAATTGCATTGCATGGTCTTTTAGTCTTATTTTTAGTGCTTCTTCAATGGTATTTACGACTTCTGGAAACATGATTTGCTTTAATTCATCGCAATAGATTTTACTTACTTCGGTTGCCAAAACTAAGGTATTTTTAAAATTTGTGGTAATAAAATGTAAAAAATATCCATTTCCTTTAAACACATCGTTAATTAATGCGGTTGTTTTTATTTTGTTTGGTAGTTTTATTTCGGATAATGTTTTTCTCCATATTTCAATACTTTCGCCAAAGCGTTGGTTATCTACTTTTCCTGTTCCTAAATTAAAGGTTGGCACTTCTCTATTCCAGCGTTTCCAATTGTAAGAGTGCATATCATATACTACAACTACACCAAATAATGCTTCTAATTTTTTAATTAATGCGTGTGTAACTTTATAAAAGTTGGCATGTTTTTGTAAGCTTATTTGTATTTCTTCTTCATTTAATGGTGTTTTCCACAATTGTTTTCCCCATGCATCGGTATATATTGCATTTTCTGGTGCACGGTTTAGGTCGTATTCAAATCTAGAATCACATCCTGCAATTACTATTGGATGTGTTTGTACCATTTGTTTGGTTTGTGGGTCTTCTTCAAACCAACGTTCGTATTCGGTATGTAGGCATTTATGCCATAGTTCTTTTCTAAATTGATGTCCGTTATGTACTGCGCCACAAACGTAATGTACGTATTTTTCTATTTTTATGGTAAAGGAATAATCTTCTGCTACTGCATGGAATATTTCTTGATTTTCAATTTTGGCTATTATTTGCTGAACTGTTAATTTTTCCATTTTATAAATTTGATTAAAAAAACATTTTCATTTCATTTACTATGCATCATCAACCGTTTTTCTTAATCTAGCTCTTCGATTAAATCCTGCGTTTAGTTCTTCTACTTTATGTTCTAAATAGTCAATTACTTTTTCTTGTAATCTAGTACGATATACTTTATTCATGTAAGTAATTCCACCTGGGCTCATCACATTTACTTCCACTAATTTTTCGCTAATAACATCTATTCCTACAAAATTTAATCCATCAGCTACTAATTTTGGTCCTATTTTTTCACATAATTTTTTTTCTTTTGGAGTTAATACGTGTTTTGCTATACTTCCTCCTGCACTTACATTAGAGCGATGGTCTTTTTCTCCTGGAATTCTACGCATTGCTCCGATTGGTTTTCCATTGAGTAATAATACTCTTACATCGCCTTTTTCTGCTCCTTCGATGTATTCTTGTAAGATTACATAATCGCTTCCGCCTATAGCATTTTGTAAATAAAAATCTAATAGTGAGTTAATATTTCCCATGGCTGATTTTTCAATTAATATCACTCCAGAGCCTCCAAATCCATTTAATGGTTTTAAAATCATTTTATCGGATTTTGATTCTTCAATCGTTTTAATTAGGTAATCTTTACTTTTAGATACGTGTGTTACTGGTATTATTTCGTTTTTAGGGTCGTCAAATACGGCAGTATATAGTTTGTTATTTGCAACTCGCATTCCGTTTACGGAATTCATTATAAACACATCTCCTTTTACGGAGTCTAAAAAGTTTAACATTAATGGGTCTAGTGGTGGTTCTGCTCTCATAAATATTACATCAAATCCTGCTAATGGAAGCATTTCTTCTCTTGTTTTTGCATTTTTATGAAAGGTTTTTAAACTATTGGGTACTTTTTCCATTTTATTAATAATGGTACAATAAGCACTTGTAATACTATTTCGTATGGTTAAATTGGCTGGTGTACATACGGCTACTCCATGTCCTCTTTTTACACATTCATGAATTAAGCATACACTAGAATCGTTTTCTGGTGCTTTTATTGTATGCCAAGGGTACATTAAAAAACAAATATTCATATTCTTTTGGTTTGGTTAATTTTTATTTTTCGCTATTTTTTATAGTTATCGTCCCAATCTTTAATATCTGGTTCTCCTAATTTATCTATCGATTTTGCTACAATCATAGATACTGCGGCATCTCCTGTAACATTTACAGTTGTTCTACACATGTCTAATGGTCTGTCTATAGCAAAAATTAATGCTAACCCTGCTTCTGGTATTCCTGCTTGTGCTAGTACTATTACTAGCATTACCATTCCTGCTCCTGGTACTGCAGCAGAGCCGATAGATGCTAGTGTAGCTGTGGCTATAATTCCTAATTGTGTACCTAAGGTTAAATCCATACCAAATGCTTGGGCAATAAATACTGCTGCTACTGCTTGGTATAAACTTGTTCCGTCCATATTAATAGTTGCTCCTATTGGAAGTACAAAACTGGTTACTTCTTCATCTACTCCTAAATGTTCGGATACTCTTTCCATAGTTACTGGTAGCGTTGCCGCACTACTACTGGTTGAAAATGCTAATAGTTGTGCTGGTGAAATTCCATTCATAAAGAATTTAGGTGTCTTTTTTGTAAAAATAAATACGATAACATTATAAAATAGTATCATTATTAGTAATCCTAATATAACAGTTAGTGCGTACCAACCAAGGGCTTTAAACAAATCTGCACTTGGAGATTCTACAACTAAAGCTGCTAACAATGCAAATACACCATAAGGTGCTGCAAGCATAATTAAGTCTATCATTTTTAAAATAACTTCGTTAAAGCCATCAAAAAAGTCTTTTACTGTTTTGGATTTTTCTTCTGGTATTAAAATTAGTCCAATACCAAAAAATACGGCAAAGAAAATTACTTGTAACATATTTCTATTATTACTTGCTGCACTAATAATATTGCTTGGCACCAAATCTACCAATGCTTGTAATGGTCCACTATTTTGTTGATTTTTAGCTTCGTCTTTGTATTTTTTTGTTTTATTGGTATAATTTTGAACTAATTCTTTTCTTGTTTCTTCGGTAATGGAATTTCCTGGTTTTATAATATTTACTAGAACCAAACCTATGCTAACTGCAATTACTGTGGTAACAACATAGGTAACTATTGTTCTACCTCCCATTTTGGATAATTTAGAGATATCTTTTAAATCGGATACTCCTTTTATTAAAGATGCTAAAATTAATGGTACTGCAATTAGTTTTAAAGCGTTGATAAATATTTTTCCAAAAGGTTTTACCCAATCTTGTATGAGTTGTTTTCCTCCTTCTAAATTTGAAAAAGCTATACCTACTACTACGCCAAGTACCATTCCAATTAATATCTTCCAATGTAATGCTAAGTTTTTCATTTATTTGTTTTATAATTATTGGACTAATATATAAAAAATAGTTTGTTTTAAAAATTGACATTAAATAATAATTTAAATAACTCCTTGAGATTAAATTGTTGTCTGGTAAAAAACATAAAACCGCTTTGTTTCTATACATAAGA
>WFMU01000153.1 GCA_015488935.1 Flavobacteriaceae bacterium
ATAATAATACAGACAAATTAAAAAACCATTTTAAATAAAAAAGAAGTAATTTTAACCAATGAAAAAGACTCTAATATTCCTTTTTTTATTATCTCTAAACTTTAGTTTTTCTCAAAGTAAATTAGACACTATAGCTAAAAATAAAATTAAAAAAGATTTAAAAGTTGGCTTGGTACTTTCTGGTGGTGGTGCCAAAGGGTTTGCACATGTTGGTGCAATTAAAGTTTTAGAAGAAGCAGGTGTTAGAATAGATTATATTGGTGGAACAAGTGCTGGAGCAATGGTAGGTGCACTATATGCGTCTGGATATAATGCGCATGAACTCGATTCTATTCTTCGCTCTTACGATTATAATAAACTAA
The DNA here is from genome assembly GCA_015488935.1 of Flavobacteriaceae bacterium. GTDB lineage: Bacteria > Bacteroidota > Bacteroidia > Flavobacteriales > Flavobacteriaceae > S010-17. The sequence goes on from WFMU01000153.1 coordinate 363, forward strand.
TTCAAAACCCAAACTCTCGCGATTTATATTCTTTTTACCAAAAAGAAAACTCCGAAAAATATGCACTATCATTACCTATTAAAAATAAAAAAATAGGATTACCTATTGCCTTATCTAGAGGGCAAAATATGTTAAATGAACTATCTAAATTAACAAAACATGTACATGGAATTAACAATTTTAAAAAATTACCAATTCCTTTCTTTTGTGTTGCAACCGATATAGAAACTGGCGAAGAAGTATTAATTGAAAATGGATTTTTACCACAAGCCATAAGAGCAAGTGGCGCTTTCCCTTCTGTTTTTGAACCTGTTGCTATAAAAGGACGTTTTTTAGTAGATGGCGGAATCGTAAATAATTTTCCGGTAGATATTATGCAAAAAAAAGATGTAGATATTATTATTGGAATAGATATTCAAGGAAAACTCGAAAATAAAGATGTATTAAACTCCGCACCAAAAGTAGTTATGCAAATTATTAGTTTTCAAATGTATGACGATAAACAAGAAAAAAGAGAAAATACAGATGTGTATATAAAACCCAATATGGATAATTATAGTGTAATTTCTTTTGATAAAATAGATGAAATTATTAAAGCAGGAGAACTAGCTACAAGAAAAGAAATGGAATATTTGGTTGCCATTGCAAAACAGCAAACTAAAAAACCATTACAAATAAGAAAAAAATTAATTCAATATAAAAATAAATTTCTAAAAATTAAGAAAGTACACGTTAGTGGTAATAAAAATTATACCAGAAACTATGTATTATCAAAAATGAAATTGAATAAAAATAAAAAAGACTCCATTTCGTACCAAGAATTTAATAGAAATGTAAACGCCCTTGCTAGTACACAAAATTTTAAAAGTATCGATTATGTAATTAAACCCAGCGAAGATGGTAGTATTGTTCAATTTAATTTAAAAGAAAATGACGTTTCTAATTTTGTCCAAATAAGTGCACACTACGATGATTTATACAAAACAGGAGTCTTATTAAATTTTACTGGAAAACACTTCTTAACAAATAATGATATCGTTTCTACAGATTTTGTTTTAGGAGATAATTTACGATATAATCTAAACTATTTATACGATAATGGATTCCATTGGCGTTTTGGAATATCGCACCGATATAATAGCTTTAAACGAAATTTTTATTTTGAACCTGAAGGAGATACTTCACTAATATCATTTACAAATACGGTACCAATTAAGTACAACGACTTTACTACAAAAGTATATTTCCAAACTAAATTTAGAGAAAAGTTTGCTATAAATGGAGGTTTTGAGCATAAGTTTTTAAATATATCTACCAAAATTGTTGAAAATCAAGAAGATAAAGAATTTTACTTTGATAAAAGTGACTATTATGGTGGCTTTGCCGAAATTATTTTAGACACACGCAACGCAAAAAATTTCACTAAAAATGGTTGGTATTTTAACGCAAAGTACAATACTTATTTAGGCTCTTCTAACTACAATAAAAATTTCGAACCCTTTTCGCAAATAAAAACAAAAATAGTATATACAAGTACCTTTTTTAACAAACTATCTACACAAATAAATTTTGATTCTGGCGTAACTATAGGTAAAGGAAATCAGTCTTTTGATTATTTACTTGGCGGATATAATGAAAATTTTATTAATAACCTTATTCCTTTATATGGTTACGATGTTGCCGATTTAAGCGATGCTGCATTTATAAAAAGTGGCATTACTTTTAGATACGAAGTTTTTAATAAAAATTTCCTTTCGCTTACTGCAAATACTGCTGGTGTTAATAGCGAACTTTTTATTAATGGCTCCGTTTTAGACAATTTAAAAACTGGTTACGCTATTGGATACGGACTAAATTCTATTATTGGTCCAATAGAAGTAAGATATGCAGCTTCTCCAAATAACGAAAAATCGTATTGGTATTTTAACGTTGGCTTCTGGTTTTAGCCAAAAAAAATGTAATATTTATTGTTAAAAAAGCAACTATCTACCTCATTTATTGTACTTTTGTCTCCACGCATTAACTAAAAAAAACTTCCTAATTTTACCATAATGAAAATTACACCTATTTTTTTAATAAGTCTTCTAATCCTTATTAATATAACCTCATGTAAAAAAGAAACAGAAAAAAATCTAGGAATAGATATTTCCAAAATGGACCAAACTATAAAACCACAAAATGATTTTTTTAAATATGTAAATGGAAATTGGCTTAAAAATACCGAAATACCATCAGACCGAACATCGTGGGGCTCTTTTAATGAACTACGAAAAAAAACAGACGATGATGTACTAAAAATTATAAATAGAGCACTTAAAAATCAAAATGTAGATTTATTGGTTGATACCAAAGAAAAATTTAAAGAAACTTCTAGCCAACAAAAAGCAATTTACTTATACCAATCATTTGTCAATTTTAATGATAGAAACAAATTAGGCGTTGCTCCATTAGAACCGTACCTAAATACTATCGAAAAAATAAAAGATTTAGAAGGAATTCAAAATTATATTACAAAAACACAAGCTGTCGGAGGCAAAGGAAATTTTTATAATATTTATGTAGCATCACATCCAAAAAACAGTAATAAAAATGCAGTTTTTTTATTTCCGAGTAGTTTAGGTTTGCGTAGAAATTATTACATTGATACAGACGAAGATACTAAGAAAAAAATAGAAAAATATAAAGAATATATAAGTAAAATGTTACAATTTATTGGAGACGATAAAGAAACTGCAATTAATAATGCTGCCAAAATTGTAACGCTAGAAACTGCTTTAGCAAAACCAAGAATGTCTAAAGAAGAACGTAGAGATGCCAGAAAAAGAAACAATCCGATGACCGTAGAAGAAATTACAAAATTAACACCTTTGGTAAATTGGAACGCTTATTTTAACGGACTTGGTATAAAAAAATTAGATACTGTCATTGTAACAGACCCAAATTATTTTAAAGCTTTAAATAATCTTTTAAAAACTACCGATATTTATACATGGAAAAATTATTTTCGTTGGACGATTATTAATAAAAATTCCAGCTCATTAAGTGCCGATATTGATGTTGCAAGTTGGGAGTTTTATAGTAAAACTTTACAAGGCTCTAAAAAACAAAAACCTTTAGAAGAAAGAGCTTTAGCAACAACCAATAATGCCATTGGAGAAGCAATTGGACAATTGTATGTTGATGAAAATTTTCCTGCCAAAGCAAAAATTAAAGCAGAAGAAATGATTAAGAATATTAGAACTGCTTTTGCAAATCGCATAAAAAAACTAAATTGGATGAGCAAAAAAACAAAAGAAAAAGCACTTACAAAATTAAGCAAAATGACGGTAAAAGTTGCCTATCCAGACCATTGGAAAGACTATTCTAAACTAAACATAAAAAAAGAAAATTCTCTTTTTGAAAACAGACTACAACTTGCCAAATGGAATTTTGATAGAAATATAAAGAAAATTGGAAAGACTGTTGATAAAACTGAATGGCAAATGAATCCACAAACCGTAAATGCCTATTTTAATCCACCAAACAACGAAATTGTTTTTCCAGCTGCCATATTGCAACCTCCATTTTACAATCACAAAGCAGATGATGCTGTAAATTATGGTGGAATTGGTGCGGTAATCGGACATGAAATTTCCCATAGCTTTGACGATGCAGGATCGAGATATGACGGTGATGGAAATCTTGTAGATTGGTGGACTAAAGAAGATGCAGAAAAATTTACCAAGCTAAGCAAAAAACTAGAAAATCAATTTAATAAAATTGAAGCACTACCAAATATTTACCTAAATGGAAAATATACCTTAGGAGAAAATATTGGCGACTTAGGTGGCGTAAATGTTGCCTATGATGCTTTACAATTACACTATAAGAAAAATGGAAAACCAAAAAATATAGATGGTTTTAGCGCCGAACAACGCTTTTTTATGTCGTGGGCAACAATATGGCGAACAAAAATAAGAGACGATGCTCTTAAAAATTTAATTAAAACAAATCCGCATGCACCTGCAATGTATCGTGCATATATGCCATTGAGAAATATTGCAGCGTTTTATACCGCTTTTGATATTAAAGAAGGAGATAAAATGTACTTAAAACCAGAAGATAGAGTATTAATTTGGTAATAAATACATGAATTTAAAATTACATATTGTTTCTTTCGATGTTCCTTATCCACCTAATTATGGAGGTGTAATTGATGTTTTTTATAAAATTAAAGCACTCCATAATTTAGGTACAAAAATTATATTACATACCTACGACTATGGAAGAGGAAAGCAAAAACAATTAAATAAATATTGCGAAAAAGTACACTATTATAAAAG
>WFMU01000154.1 GCA_015488935.1 Flavobacteriaceae bacterium
GATATAAAATAACCTGTTGCAGTAGTAATGCTATTCCAAGTGATGCTTTCGTTTATGGGAACATTAGTAGCTGCATTTGTTGGATTACTGATGTTGGTACATGTTGGAATGGTAATAATTGTTTCCGTAGTAAAACTAATTTCGTTACAAGCAGTTGCATTTCCTGCGGTATTATACGGAATTACCGTTACAAAGTAAGTCGTGTTTTCTAAAAAGTTTGAGGCTGGTGTATAGGTTGTGGTATTTCCTACATCAAGCATATTTACAACATCCGTTCCGCCGCTGCTAGTTCCGATAGATATAAAATAACCTGTTGCAGTAGTAATGCTATTCCAAGTGATGCTTTCGTTTATGGGAACATTGGTAGCTGCATTTGTTGGATTACTGATGTTGGTACATGTTGGAAGTGTCGTTGTTGTATTTCCAGTAGTAAATGTTTCTTCGGTACAACTAAGTGCATTACCACTTTGAAAGTATGGTGTAATGGTCACAAATATTTGTGTATTATTTGGCAAGTTAGAAGGAAAAGTATATGAATTTACATCGCCAACATCTAAATTATTAATAATATCTGTTCCACCAGAAGTGGTTCCTACACTAATAAAATAGCCACAAGAGCTAGGATTGTCTGCCCAAGTAATTACCGAGTTTATCGGAACATTACTACTACCATTTAAAGGCGATATTAATGCAACACAAGTTTCTGTAACATTTACCGTTAAAGTAATATCATTTCTAACAAGTAATAAATTTTTGTGATTTGTTCCTGGAGGATTTGTATTTTCAAAAGGTACAAGGTCACTAGTTATTTCACAGTAATATACTGCTTCATCACAACTGTTTACATTGGTAATACTATATTGTGGAGAATCTGCTGCCCCAATTATTTGCACACCATTTTTAAACCATTTGTAATGGTTTTGGGCACCACTTACTGTGGTTGTTAATGTAACTGTTGTTCCTGCATTTATATTTAAATTATCAATAGTATCTACTTTTGCTTGTGGTGCATATAAATATTTTGCAAAAATTCTTGGATGACCAGTAATCGGTAATAAATATCCTACATAATTTGCATGTTGATTTTCAAAATTACCAAATTCAAACCTATTGTTATTAATTTCTAATTCAAATTGCCTTGTCCAGTCATTTGTACCTAAAGCACCTGTATGAATTAGTTGTGTGTAATCTGGTATAGTGCCTGATAATTGATTATAGCTAACGCTTAATTTACCAACAATAATACCATTATCTGCTTGTCGAATTTGGAAATACTGGTTTAATATATCATTTCCAGAAAATAAATTATTTCTAATAATTAAAAATACTAATTTGGGATTTTGTAATATATTTAATGATGATATTTGATTGTAAGAAGCATCAAAATAAGCTAAAACGGCATTGTTAGATAAGTCAATTCCAGTACCAGACAACAAATTGTTATTGAGAATTAAAGAACTTAAAATTAAATTATTAGAAACATTTAATGCGGTAATGAGATTATTTGATAATGTTACATATTTTAATTGTACATTTTGTGTTAAATCTACTGTTGGTAATTGATTTCTAGAAGCATCTAACCTTTCAAGTACCACATTTTGCGTTACATCTAAATTGCTAAGATTGTTATCGTAAATATATAAGGTCTTTAAAAGTGTGTTGTTTGATAAATCTACAGAAGATAAATCATTATGTGTAAGCCATAATGTTTCAATTGCTGGATTATTTGTTATATCAATATTTAGTGGTACAGTTTGATTAAAACGAATATCTAAATTGGTTAAATTTGGTACAGTAGATAATACTAATGGTGCTGTAAAATTGTGGTGCCATATCGTTAGTCTAGTAAATGTATTGGTTGTTGGGAGTAACAAATTTTCGACGTAAGTAGCATATAAACTAAGCTCTTGTAATGCAATATAATTTGAAACATCTACAGTAGGTAACGTAATGGAACTAAAATATACTTTTTTTAATACGGCTGTTTCGTTGGGCAAAATAATATTTACTGTAACTAGACTACCGTTTAATCTTAATTCTTCTAAACCATTTAATTGCGAAAAATCTAATGTTGCTACAGCCAAGTTATACGTGATAATTTTTGTTAATGTAGCAGTAATAGGTAGTGTTAAATTCGCTAGATTTTTAAAATGATGAATTTCTAAAGTTTGTAAATTTATGTTCTGAGATAAGTCTAATGTAGTAAGTGGTGCTTCCCCAATTACGAGAATATTGGTTTTCATTACCAATGTTTTTAATGCTGTGTTTTGTGATAAATTGAGTGTGTTTAAAGCATCATTTTTGTCGAATGAAAGATTTTCTAAACTTGTTAATGTGTTTAATGGTGCTGTTGCGAATTGGTTTTGCCCCAAATCTAAACTAATAAGATTAACAAATGCTTCTAAACCAGTAAAATCTGTAATGTTTGTGTTTGTAATTACAAGGTTGGTAGTAGCTTGGGCATCGCTATTTAAAATATTTCCATTTAAACCGTTAGTATCGATACCCAAATTAACTAATTGTTGTTCAAAATTAGTATCAGGTATGTTGGTTGTTTGCGCTTTTACAAAAAAGGAAACAATAAAAAACAAGTAAGCAGCAATTAGCTTTAATTTTAACATTGGTTTATTTTACAGACAAATCTACAAAATATAATTGTTAATTACTTGGAAATATTACAAATAAGAATTAAAATTGAATCTCTTTAAATATATTGGTTAAGCCCAGTTTATACCATGTTTTTTGAGCGTTATTTTTATCCATCCACTTTGTAATATCTATAGAAAAACCTTTTTTTGGCATATTTAAAACCTTTTTTGTCAAATAGTTTTTTGCATACACTCGCATTTGTGGTTTTAATTCTTTTTCTAAATTTTTAAAAATAGTTGCTTGATTAAAATATTTTTGGATGAATGTATGTTCTAAAAAAGGAAAACGCATTTCTACCGAATGAAGCATTGCAGGTACATCACTTCTAAATGTGTGATGTGAAGTGATATAATAAAAA
>WFMU01000155.1 GCA_015488935.1 Flavobacteriaceae bacterium
AAGTAAAGCTGTTTTGTGTCTTATGTTTAAAAGCAAATCGCTCTTATCTCTTTTGCCCAACAACAATAAAAATCTATTTAAACTTAAATTATATTTGATGGTGAATTAGCGTTGTTTATATTGTTTTTTATAATAATCTTGGTAAGCTCCAGAGGTTACATTTTTTAACCATTCTTTATTATTTAAATACCAATCTACGGTTTTTTCTAAGCCTTCTTTAAAGTTTAAAGTTGGTTGCCAACCGAGTTCTTTATGTATTTTTTTGATATCGATAGCATATCTTAAATCGTGTCCAGATCTATCTTTTACATAAGTTATTAATTTTTTTGAACTGCCTTCTTTTCGCCCTAATTTTTTGTCTAAGAGTTTACATAATGTGTGAATTAACTCGATGTTTGTAAGCTCATTATTTCCTCCAATATTATAAGTTTCTCCTATTTTTCCTTGATGGAATATAAGGTCTATTGCTGCGGCATGGTCTTCTACATATAGCCAGTCTCTCACATTTTTTCCATTTCCATATACAGGAAGATTTTTTTCTTGTTGGATATTATTAATGAATAGTGGTATCAATTTTTCAGGAAACTGATTTGGACCATAATTATTAGAACAATTTGAAATGACTACTGGCATACCATAGGTATCGTGATATGCTCTTACAAAATGGTCTGAACTTGCTTTTGATGCAGAATACGGACTATGTGGGTCGTAGGCTGTAGTTTCGGTAAATTTCCCTGTTTCTTTTAACGAGCCATATACTTCATCTGTAGATACATGATAAAATAGTTTAGCTGTTTTGTTGTCTTTCCAATTTTGATTTGCTGTTTGTAATAGGTTTACGGTTCCAATTACGTTGGTCATTACAAATTCTATCGGATTGGTAATAGACCTATCTACATGCGATTCTGCTGCTAAATGAATTACAGCATCAAATTTATAGGTTTTAAATATATTTTGAATGTATTTTTTATCTGCAATATCTCCGTTTAGAAAAGTATAATTTTCTGCTTGTTCTATATCTTTTATATTTTCTAAATTACCTGCATAAGTTAATAAATCTAGATTGTAGATATGGTAATTTGGATATTTCTGCACAAATAAGCGCACTAAATGAGAACCTATAAATCCAGCTCCACCAGTGATTAGTATGTTTTTCATTTTTATTATTTTATTTTCTTATAAATCCGTTGAAAATTAAAAGATTGAAAGATTAAAAGATTGAAAAATTAAAAATTTAATCCTAAGGCTTCGGAACAAAACTCAAAACCCAAAACCCAACATCCAAAACCCAACATTCATAACCTAACATTCAACATCCAAAAACCAACATCCATAACCCAACATTCATAATTCAACATCCATAACCTAACATTCAAAACCCAACATCCATAACCTAACATTCAACATCCAAAAACCAACATCCAAAACCCAACATTCATAATTCAACATCCAAAACCCAACATTCAAAACTCAAAACCCAACATTCAAAACTCAAAACCTAACATTCAAAACTCAAAACCCAATATTCAAAACTCAAAACCCAACATTCAAAACTCAAAACTCCTCCTACAATCGCATATCCGATTTTTCTTTTGGAAGCATTGCTTTTACATCGTATAGAACACTATTTTCATCCATGATACTCGATAAATCTAATTTTTTAAATACCTCATGTGCTACTACAACGACTATGGTTTGGTATTTTTTTGTAATATCTTTAAAATCTGAGATTAACGATATATCGTATTCGTGTTGTACTGCAGATATAGTAGCCCAAGGATCATATACATCTACATTTAGTTTAAATGATTTTAGTTCATTAATTACATCTATTGCTCTAGAATTTCGAATATCTGGACAGTTTTCTTTAAAGGTAATTCCAAGTACCAATGCATTGGCATCTTTTACAGGAATATCTTTATTTATCATCAGTTTTACGGTTTCTTGTGCTACAAAACCTCCCATACTGTCGTTTAAGCGTCGTCCTGCAAGTATTATTTCTGGATTGTAACCTAATTTAATTGCTTTTTGTGCTAAATAATATGGGTCAACACCAATACAATGCCCACCAACTAAACCTGGTTTAAATGGTAAAAAGTTCCATTTTGTACCTGCTGCTTCGAGTACTTCGTTGGTATCTATATCCATTAATTTGAATATTTTAGATAATTCATTTACAAAGGCAATATTAATATCTCGTTGTGAGTTTTCGATTACTTTTGCTGCTTCTGCTACTTTTATTGATGGAGCAAGATGTGTTCCTGCGGTAATAATAGAGTTGTAAACAGCATCTATTTTTTTAGCAATTTCTGGTGTAGAACCTGAAGTTACTTTTAATATTTTGGTTACGGTTCTTTCTTTATCACCTGGATTTATTCGCTCTGGCGAATAGCCTACGTAAAAATCGGTATTGAATTTAAGTCCAGATATTTTTTCTAAGATTGGTACACATTCTTCTTCTGTTGCTCCGGGAAACACGGTAGATTCATAGACTACTATATCTCCTTTTTTTAAGATATTTCCAACAGTTTCACTTGCTTTGTAAAGTGGTGTTAGGTCTGGTTTATTATTCTTGTCAACTGGTGTAGGCACAGTTACAATATAAAAATTGCAATCTATTATTTCGTCAGTGTTTGTAGTAAGCCAAAGACCGTTTTTAGTTTTTTGTAATGTATCTAAATCTTTACAATTTACGTTTTGTAATTGTGCTGTAGTTGTTTCTAGGGTTGTATCTGTATTGTTTTGCAGTTGTTTTATTCGGTCTATATTAATATCAAAACCTATGGTTTGGTATTTTTTTGCAAATTCAACTGCCAATGGTAATCCAACATATCCTAAGCCAATAATTGCAATTCTTGTATTTTCCATTAAAATAATGTTTTAATAATATATTTTATATCGCCACTTAGCGACCAATTTTCTATATATTTTTTATTTAATTGTACTTTTTCTTTCCAAAGTACCTCATCGTTATATTTTTTTGCGTTTTCTTTATTTGCTAATATTTCTTCTTCATTTTTAAAATGTAGTGTTGCAGGTCCTGTAATTCCAGGTTTTACACTTACAATAATTTTATCTTTGCCTTTTAATTTATCGGCATATCCTTTTACGTCTGGTCTTGGTCCTACAAAACTCATGTTACCAAGTAGTACATTGTATAGTTGCGGCAGCTCATCGAGGTTATATTTTCGTATAAAACGACCAAATTTTGTAATTCTTACATCTTTTGTTGTGGTAATGTGGTTTTTTGATGAAACATTTAGCATACTTCGTATTTTATACATGGTAAACGGCTTGGCATATTGTCCAATTCGTTCTTGGGCAAAAACACCTCCTTTTTTTGTCGAAATACTAGCAATTAGTATTAAAACTGCCATTGGTATTGCTAGAATTGTCAATCCGATTACAGCAAAAAATATATCAAAGAGGCGTTTTATTACTTGTTGTTTTTTGCTTAACATTTGGTTAAATTTCGATAAACCTAGATAGATTTTTAGTTGCTACTTGCATATATCCTTTCGATAATATCTACTATTTTTAATCCTTCTAGTGCATTTGTTTTAATGGCTTTTTTTCCTTGTAAGACATCAACTACATTTTCGAATACAAAGTGGTGATTTTGTGCCGAACCTTTGTATGCACCATAATCGTTACCGGGATTTGTTGGTTGTAATTCTGGCATTTTGTAGTCTTTTATATGACAATATTCTACTTCGTTCATATATTGACCGCCAATTTTTACTGCACCATTTTCTGCAATAATTGTCATAGAACTCTCCATATTTTTATCGTATAATGTGGTTGAAAAATTAAAGTTTCCAATGCCACCTTTTACAAATTCAAAATTGACGATTCCTGCATCTTCAAAATCGGTCATTTTTTGATGTTTAAAGTCACGCATAATGGCTCTTATATTAGTAATATCTCCAAACAACCAATACATAATATCTATAAAATGGGAAAATTGGGTAAATAGTGTTCCGCCATCTAATTTTTTATCGCCATGCCAACTATCTTTGGTATAATAACGTTCATCTCTGTTCCAAAAACTATTTACGTGTACAGAATAAATCTCACCCAAAGTACCATTTTCTACCAATTCTTTAATCCATATAGAAGGAGGAGAGTACCTGTTTTGCATTACGGTAAACACTTGTTTAGATACGTGTAATGCTTTGTAAATAATTTCTTCTGCATCTGCTTTATTTAGTGCCATTGGTTTTTCTATAACCACATGATTTTTTGCTTCTAAAGCTAAAATGGCATGTGCAGCATGAAATCCGTTTGGTGTTGCAATACTAATAACATCGGTTTTAATATTGCTTTGCAATAAGGCTTCTATGGAAGTAAAAAAAGCAGCGTCATATTTGTCTATATTTAGTTGTTCTTTAGGTTTTATATCTACAAGTGCTACAAGATTACAGTTAGAATTTCTACTAATCATTTCTGCATGACGTTTGCCAATATGTCCACAACCAATTACGGCAAAATTTATTTTTCTATCTTTAATTAACTCCATTTTTATTTATTGAATAGTTTTCTAAAAAATGATTTCTTATCTTCGTTTTGATGGTAGCCATTATTATCGCTTCCATAACCGTATCCATAGCCATAACCGTAGCCATATCCATAGCTGTATTTACTATTTACAGTGAAATCATTTAATACGTAACTGATGTTTTTTATTTCGCTATTTTTATATTTATCATCAATCATTTTTGGCATTCCTTTTTGTGTATATCCTTGTCGGATTACATAGATGGTTGCATCTGCATATTTAAATAATTCAAGAGCGTCTGCTACCAATCCAATTGGAGGTGTATCAATAATTATATAGTCGTAATTTTCTTTTACAAAAGCCATTAATTCTTCTGTTTTTTTATTTAAAATTAATTCCGATGGATTTGGAGGTGTTGGTCCAGAAAGCATTAAATCTAAATTTGGAATTTTAGTATTAATGGTAATTTCTTCCATACTTTTTTGTCCAATTAAGTAATTGGAAAGTCCACTAGAATTAGGAATTTCAAAATCGTCATAAATTTTTGGTTTGCGCAAGTCAAAACCAATTAAAATGGTTTTTTTGTTACTTAGTGCAAAAACGGTAGCCATATTTATAGAGCAAAGTGTTTTTCCTTCGCCACCTACAGAAGATGTTACTACAATTGTTTTTGATTTACCGTTGCTTTTTTCGTTAAATAAAAATTGAATATTGGAACGTATTGCACGAAATGATTCTGCAATGGTTGACTTTGGTTTTAAGTAAACAGCCAAGTTGTTTTTTGCTGTATTTTTACCGATAACTCCTAATACAGGAATCTCATAATTATTTTCAATATCTTCTACAG
>WFMU01000156.1 GCA_015488935.1 Flavobacteriaceae bacterium
ATATAAAAGCAAATGTGTTATTAAATGAGGCATTTTTATTTTATAAAACAAAGGCAAATAATCTTAATTATAAGAACAATATTTTATCGAGTTTTATGTTATTGGCAAAAAATTATATAAAACAAAAAAAGTTTCCTGAAGCAATAAAAATATTACAGCAAAATGCACAATTTTATCAAGGAGAAAATCCTTTTGCAAAAGAAATAGATGTATTGTTTGGCGATGCTTTTTTAGGATTAAAACAATACCAAAAAGCAGCAACATATTACGAGGCAAGTTTGGCAAAAACTAAAACCTTTAGAAACTATAAAAAACACCAAGACATTGCTGAGGTATATGGCAAAATAGGAAATTTACTAGTAAAACAAAATCAAATCGATTTAGGATTAAAACAATATCAATTTGCATTAATACAATTACAAAAAGATTTTAATGGAACGGAAATCGATTCCAATCCCAATCCAAAAAAAGTAATTGCAAAAATGGAATTGCTTCGTATTTTAAAAGAAAAATTAGAAGTCTTAACCAAGGTGTATATGTCTAGTAAAAACAATAATTATTTACAAGCAGCACATAAAACTTCTAAGGTAGTAATAAAAACATTAGATTTATTAAGACCAGAGTTTGAAAGCAAACTAGATAAGCAATTTTTAATTGGAGAAACCTATCCATCCATTCAAAAAATGGTAACTATTGCTTATGAAATGTATAAAAATACCAACGATGATACGTATATAGATGATGCGTTTTTCTTTATGGAAAAAAGTAAAAGTATTTTTTTACTAGAATCTATTCGAAATGCAGAAGCTACAAAATATGGTGGAATTCCAGAAAATATTATTGTAAAAGAGCAACAATTTAGAGCAAAAATAAATCATTTGGAGCAACGTGTTTTCAAACAAAAAAAAGAGGATAAAGCATTACTTGAAAAATTAGATATAACAAAAAACGCATATTATAATTTTTTAGAAGAAATAGAAAAGGAATATCCAAAATATTATGCATTAAAGTATAAATCAGATGTAATATCTTTACAAGAGATGGCAAGTCAGCTACAAAAAAACCAAGCAATATATAGCTTTTTAGCATCTAAAAATAGGCTATATTTAATTGTGGTAGAAAGAGAAGTGAAATCATTTTATAAGTTAGCATATACAAAAGATATTCGGGTTACCATTAAAAATTTATATCGTAAATCTTCAAAAATAAACATACAAGACACCTCTATTTACAAAGATAGTTATAAGGTATATAAAGCAATTTTAGAAGTTGCTTTGCAAAATAGTAAAGCAACCGATTTAACAATAATAACCGACGATTTGTTAAATTATATACCATTTGATGCACTAAATACTAGTAGCAAAAAAATCAACTTTTTACTAAAAACACATCGTATTAGTTATGCTAGTTCTGCAACTTTATTACAAGAACAAAATAAAGTAGCAATTAATAAAAAAGCAAAACTTTTAGTATTTGCGCCTAAATTTAGTGGTACTTCTAATGTAATTAATCACGAAAGAACAGACATGACACCATTGCTTTATAACGAGCAAGAAGCACAAGATATAGCACAGTATTTTAACGGAAAAGTGTATCATGGAAAAGAAGCATCCATTACTAATTTTAAAAAAGAAGTAAGCAACTATAATTTAATACATTTTGCAACACATGCGTCTGCAAATGATGCTTTTCCAGATTATTCTTATTTAGCATTTTCTAGCGATAGTACAGATACTAATTTATTGTATGTAAAAGATATTTACAATTATAATATAAAAGCAGATTTAGTAACGTTAAGTGCTTGTGAAACAGGAATTGGAAAATTACAAAAAGGAGAAGGTATGCTAAGTTTAGCAAGAGCTTTTAATTATGCAGGTGTACCTGCAATTGTAACTACATTATGGAAAATAAATGACCAGAGTACTTCTGAAATTATGGAATATTTTTACGAAAATCTATACAATGGATTGAGTAAAAAAGAAGCATTACGACAGGCAAAATTAACTTATTTAGAACTTAATGAAGATGCTGTATTACAACATCCATATTATTGGTCTGGAATTGTATTAACAGGAAATGTAGCACAAGTTGCTGCAACCAATTATATTATTTGGATATTGTTAGGTGTATTTTTACTAATACTTTTGAGGTTTTTTAGTAGTCTTATAAAGAGACATCTTAATTAAATTTTGAATGGTTAATTGATTTACATATAGTACAAAAAAAACCCACAATAAAAATTGTGGGTTTAAATTTTATAACAAATGGATTACATTGCGTGTCCAGCCCATTCGTTTACGTGCTCTCCTGAACCGATTGCTATCTTTCTTGCAGAAATTACAAAAGTTGCTGCCATAGGATTTTTTCCTGTTGCATCAAAGTTTTCACGGAATTTTACCATGTATCCTTCAGTAAATTTTAACTCTTTTAATGTAGCATCGTTATCTCTCTTTAAGAAAGCTATTGAACCATCTCTACGCTCAAAGTTGTTAAACATCCAATCAGATAAACTTGTATCTTCATTTGATTCTACAGATAAGTAGATTTTACCACCTCTTGTAATAGAAGAAGGTCTTCCTGTTGCATCAGTTTCTTGGTGTAATTCGTAGTTTGTAGATAATACGTTGTACTCTTTTCCTCCTACTTTTAGTTTTGCTTTAAAACTCATAATAATAAAATTTAAAAA
>WFMU01000157.1 GCA_015488935.1 Flavobacteriaceae bacterium
CGTTTACATCTGCGTAACGAGAATATACCTGTCTAGCATTAAGTATATTACGTTCTTCATCTTCGATGAATAGTTTGGCTTCAAAACTCATTGTTTTTAGTCTTTTAAATTTAAAAATTATTATAAAAAAATATCAAAAAATATAGAGCACCAAATATAGTATTTTTTTAACACATTAGAAGGTTAAAATAGTAATAATCTAACTCTTAGATAAAATATATTCCAATTTAATACTTTAATAAACAAGCTTTTACATTTTTATCTATTCGCTGAAGCATATTATTTGTTTCTCCTTTTTCAAATTTTAATCCTGTAATTTTTTCATATAATTCGATATACCTTTCTGAGATTTCAGCAACCTTTTCTTTAGTCATTTCTGGAATTTCTTGTCCTTCTTTTCCTTGAAATCCCTTTTCCATTAGCCATTCTCTTACAAATTCTTTAGATAATTGTTTTTGAGGTTCTCCATTATCTTGTCTTTCTTGATATCCTTCTGCATAAAAATAACGAGAAGAATCTGGTGTATGAATTTCATCGATTAAGATAATTTCACCATCTATTGTTTTTCCGAATTCATATTTTGTATCCACTAAAATAAGTCCTCTTTTTTTAGCTAATTCTGTTCCTCTTTTAAACAAGGCACTAGTATATTCTTCTAGTTTTTTATATTCTTTTTCCGAAACAATTCCTTGCTCTAAAATCTCTTCTCTACTAATATCCTCGTCATGAGAACCATTTCCCGCTTTTGTAGTTGGTGTAATTATTGGTATCGAAAATTTATCATTTTCTACCATTCCATTTGGCATTGTTACGCCACAAAGGCTTCTTTTTCCTGCTTTATATTCTCTTGCTGCATAACCAGACAAGTAGCCTCTAATAACCATTTCTACCTTAAATGGTTCACATAATAAACCTATTGATACATTTGGGTCTGGTGTTGCCAACAACCAATTTGGTACAATATCTTTAGTTTGGTGCAACATTTTTGCTGCAATCTGATTTAAAATTTGTCCTTTATATGGTATCTGCTTTGGTAATACTACATCAAATGCCGATAGTCTATCTGTAGCAATCATTACCAATAATTCATCATTAATATTATAAACTTCTCTTACTTTTCCTCTATAAACGGATTTCTGATTTGGAAAATTAAAATTGGTATTGTTTATTGTGTCCATGTGTTTAGACTTGTTTTATTACTACTTATTAATTTACTACTTACTACATTCTAGCTACTAAAGACTATCAAATAAATTATTCTGTTTCTATACTTTTATAAGCTTTAATTATTTTTCGAACCAAACGATGTCGTACCACGTCTTTATCATCTAGGTAAACCATTCCGATACCATCCACACCTTTTAATGCCAACAACGCTTCTTTTAGTCCAGATACTTGTCTTCTTGGTAAATCAATTTGTCCAGGGTCACCTGTAATAATGAATTTTGCATTTTTTCCCATTCTGGTTAAGAACATTTTCATTTGATTGTGTGTGGTATTTTGTGCTTCATCTAAAATTACAAATGCTTTATCTAAGGTTCTTCCTCGCATAAATGCTAATGGTGCTATTTGCAAAATATTTTTTTCGAGATAACCTTCTAATTTTTCATGTGGAATCATATCGCGCAAGGCATCATACAAAGGTTGCATATATGGATCTAATTTTTCTTTAAAATCTCCCGGTAAGAAACCTAAATTTTCTCCTGCTTCAACAGCTGGTCTTGTTAAAATAATACGTTTTACTTCTTTATTTTTTAAAGCACGAACTGCCAATGCAACTGCTGTATAAGTTTTTCCTGTTCCTGCAGGACCAACGGCAAACAACATATCGTTTGTCTTCATTAAATCTACCATTTTTTGTTGGTTTGGCGATTGTGCTTTTATACGATTTCCACCAACACCATGTACTAAAATATCAGATTGATTTTTATTTTTGGCACTATTTCCATTAGAAAGTAAAATTTGTTCAATACTATTTTCGTCTAATTTATTATACTTATCAAAATATTTAATTAGCATTTCTAAACGCTTTTCAAATTCTAAAATTTGCGCATCGTCACCAAATATTTTAATTTTATTTCCACGAGCAATTATTTTTAATTTAGGAAAATATTTTTTTAACTGTAGGATGGTACTGTTTTGAGCTCCAAAAAAATCTTTTGGATCGACCTCTAAAATCTCAATTATTTTTTCGTTCAATAGTTCTTATTTTTAAGCGATTATTTTATAGTTTTGTAACATACTATTTTTCTGTACCAAAAGTATGTATTAATATGAGATTTTAAAATATATTTAATTACAATTTTATCAACTTTTTAACCTATTTGTTAACGATTTAAGCCAAAAATGAGCAACCCTATTATTACATTAACAACCGATTTTGGCACAAAAGATTATTTTGTTGGTGCCGTAAAAGGACGTATTTATAGCGAGTTACCAAATGCACATGTGGTAGATATTTCTCATAAAATTACACCATTTAGTATTAATGAAACGGCTTATGTAATTAAAAATGCTTACAAACATTTTCCAAAAGGAAGTATTCATATTATTGCTGTAGATGCAGAATGGAGTATCGAAAATAAACATTTGGTATTTTTACTAGATGGTCATTATTTTATTTGTGCAAATAACGGTGTAATGTCATTAATTACTTCTACCTTCCGAGCAGAGCGGATTATTGAAATAAATTTACCAAATTCCGAAAGTGATTCGTACTTTTTATACAACTTTGTAAATGCTGCATGTCATATTTCTAGAGGAGGAAGCCTTGATATAATTGGAAAACAAGCTAATAACATAAAACAAATTAAAGAGTTTAAGCCTTTTATTAACGATGAAAAAAATCAAATTATTGGGCATATTATTTATGTAGATAATTTTGGTAATGTAATTAGTAATATTGACAAAAAAACATTTAATGATATTAGGAAAGGAAGAAAATTTGAAATAAAAGCAAGATATTATACGTTTGATAAAATCTTAAGCAAATACAACGACATTGTTAATTTTGATGCAGAAATAGAAAAAAGAAACGATGATGGAAAAAAATTAATTCTCTTTAATAATGACGACTTTTTAGAAATTGCCATATATCGAAGTAATTTACAATCGGTAGGTGGAGCTTCTACCTTATTAGGTCTTAATTATAGAGATACGATTACGGTACGTTTTTTTGGATGAAAAATGGAAGATCGGTTTTGCCCCGAAGTTTCTAGGTTGGATTTTGAATTGAGGAAGCATCTACAAAAAAATAGTAAATTAAAAAACGATACTAAAAGACAATAGCGTTGAAACATTAAATATAAAAACTAGCAAATGAATATAAAACATAACAACTATTTTGTTCGTATTGTAAAAATGGAGTTTAAAGCAGATAAAGTAGCAACTTTTTTAACTAATTTTAATTTAGTGAAAGAAAAAATACGAAATACCAATGGTTGTCGTTTATTAGAGTTATATAGAGATAAAAATAATCCGAATATATTTTTTACCTATAGTTATTGGGAAAAAGAACAGGATTTAGAAAATTATAAACATTCCGAATTATTTGAAACAGTTTGGGCAAAAACAAAAGTACTATTTAATGCTAAACCTGAAGCTTGGAGTGTGGATAAGATGTATGTGATTGAATAGAGGGATAATGTTGGATGTTGAATTTTGGATGTTGGGTTATGAATTTTTGAATTTTGAAAAATAATTTTTATTTTAAGAATAAGGTCTTA
>WFMU01000158.1 GCA_015488935.1 Flavobacteriaceae bacterium
CATTGGCAGCAAAAGAGGCAGCAGATAAAAAAGCAGCCGAAGCAAAAGCATTAGCAGCAAAAGAGGCAGCAGATAAAAAAGCAGCCGAAGCAAAAGCATTGGCAGCAAAAGAGGCAGCAGATAAGAAAGCAGTCGAAGCAAAAGCATTAGCAGCAAAAGAGGCAGCAGATAAAAAAGCAGCCGAAGCAAAAGCAGTTGCTAAGAACAAAAAAGAGCAAAAGAGTTCACCAAATTATATTACGTCTTATGAACTTTGCCAATTTCAATTTGATAACCTAAATAGTGTTTATTTTGATTTTAAAAAATCGTATGTAAATGCCAAAATAGCAAATGAAGTTGATAAATTGATAAAGATAATGAAACGTTGTCCTAATATTGTAGCAATAATTTCATCACATACCGATAGTAGATCTTCGGCAGAATTTAATTTAAGACTATCACAGCGAAGATCAGATGCTATTGTACAATACATTTTAAGAAACAGTAATATTTCTCCAAAGAGAATAAAAGCTGTCGGTTATGGAGAATCAAGACCTAGAAATAAATGTGTTGATGGTGTTTGGTGTTCCGAAGCAGAACATAAAGTAAACCGAAGAACACAATTTGAAACTGCAAATTAAAACACCTTTTTAATTTATACCAATAATTGTTGTCCTGGAAAGGGCATAGACATAAGATACAAGACTAAAATGCACCTAACAGACAGTTTGTTTATTATAATAGTTGCAATTTTTAATTGATATAATTCATTTTCTTAAAAGCAATTTGTTACGGTATTATCTTTTTATTTTATTGGATATTACGCTTATGTACCCTTTTTATCGGACAATTATAAATACCAATTAATTTTTGAAAGATTGTAGAATAAAGAGTTTTTTTATTTTTTAGGTATAAATTCTTTATATGGCTATGCTTAAGAGTAGTTTAAAAGGGAAATATAGCGTGTTTTGTTTTGTAATTATTCTATTTTAATTATTATTTTCTATTAGAGTTTCTAAAAACGCATACTAACCTTACCGTTTAAAATTCTTCCAGAAAGGTAATTAGGAATTGCATAAGAACTTTTAGAAGAAACATCTCTAACCCACGTGTTGGTTATGGTATTTTGTACATCAAACATATTAAAAAGAGCAATACCAATACTTAATTCTTTAAATTTTCGAAGCCATTTTGTTTTTGCTCTTTTCTTAGCATCAATAAACATATAATTCATTCCAATATCAGACCTAAAATAATCTTTTAATCTACTTTGGTAAATATATGGGTCTGCATACGATGGAGAACCTCCCGGAACACCAGTATTATAAACCATATTTAGATACATTCTAAAATTTTTATTTTTTGGTAAGTAATCTTGAAACAAGACAGCAAATTTTAAACGCTGATCTGTAGGTCTATATATATAACCTTGATTATTAATATTTTCTTTTGTTTGTAAAAAACCAAAGGTAAAGTATGATTCGGTACCTGGAACAAATTCACCACTAATTCTAGTATCTAATCCAACCGAATAAGCAGTAGCGTTATTATTTGCAGCATACCTAATTTGAACATTATCTATGGTAAACGGATTTACATTGCTTATTTTTTTATAATAAGCTTCTGTAATTAATTTAAAAGGTCTATTCCAAAGTTTAAAATTATAATCATTTCCAGCCACAAAATGTATAGATTGTTGTGCTTTAACATCAGAATGTACGATACCATTTTTATCTCTAAGTTCTTTATAAAAAGGCGGTTGATGATAAAAACCAGTAGCAAACCTAAAAAGCATGTCTTTTTTCCAATCAGGTTTTATAGAAAATTGTGCTCTTGGACTAAAAATAGTTTGACTTTTAGAAGTAAACCCATCGCCACTAACTTGCCAATTTTGGCTTCGTACACCAATATTAAACCAAATTTTGGCATCGTTAATATAAGTTTCTCTATTCCATTGTGCAAAGCCAGAAATTCTATTTGTTTTTACATGATTTGTAGCTCTTACATTGGTAAAAGGTACAATTGGACCTCGATATGGTGTATATGGTTGGTCATTGCCAACTAGGTCTGGCGGTCTTACAGAAAAACCAGCAGAATCAATTACTTCCCATTCTATAATCCGATCTTTAATATCTTCGTGTTGGTATTTTATACCAAACTCAAAGAAATCAATAATGTCATCTTTTACCGTTTTATAATCTGTTTTTAGCGACACATTATTTATTAAAGCATCCAAATCATTTCTTGCATGGTCTAATTGAGAACCAATGGATTGGGCAAATTCAACACTACCAAAATTGTCAGAACCAAAATCGGCATTTACTTCTCCAATACCGTAAGAAGCATTAATATCGTAATGCTCTTCTTCCTGTGTATTGTAACTCGATGTTGTAAGTTGGAGTTTTAAATTATCACTTACATGGTATTCCGCTTTTAAAGCACCAAACATCGTTAGATATTTATCTTCTTCTTTTCCTTTATAATTCACAACTAGCGCTTTTGGATCTGAAACCAATCCAAAATTAGTAATCCTAGAAAATGGTGTAAAATCGTAATTATTTAATGAAAAATTACCTAAAAAATCAATATTAAATTTTTTAGAAATAGTATATGATAAATAAGTTTGTACATCCGTAAAGCTAGGTTTATAATTACTTTCTATGTCTTTAGAATTAACTATTAAGCTATTGTTTCTATACCTTGCACCGAGTATTGTAGATAGTTTGTTATGGAGTGCTTTTCCTTCAATAGTTGCACTAGCACCTAATAAACTAGCATCTAGTTTTATACCAAATTTATGTGGTTTTCTGTAGGTAATATCTAAAACGGAAGAAAGTTTATCTCCATAATTAGCTTTAAAACCTCCAGAAGAAAAAATTACATTTTTTGTAAGATTTGCATTTACAAAACTTAACCCTTCTTGTTGTCCAGAACGCACTAAGAAAGGACGATATACTTCAATACCATTAACATAAACTAAATTTTCATCGTAATTACCACCACGAACATTGTAGGTAGAACTTTCTCCACCACCACTATTATTAACACCAGTACCAATAGTTTTAATCAAGTCAGAAACGCCATCATTTATGGTTGGAATATTTTTTATTTCATCTTTTTTTAAAGTTTCAATGCCTTCAGCTCTTTTTTTAGCTTCTATTTTTTTTGTAGCATCTACAACAACTTCTTTTACATTTTCGGTTTTTATACCTAGTCTGGGCGAAAATGTAGAACTTCCATTTTTTCTTACATTTAATTTTTTAGAGTACGAATTGTACGAAATATGACTGTATGTAATGACTACTTTTTTACTTTTAGGAATATTAACTTCAAGCAAATAAGCACCATATTTGTCTGTAGTAGTACCAACATTTTTATATTTTACAGTAACATTTTCAATAGGTTTGTTATTTTGGTCTTTAACAACGCCTTTAATAATGGCAGTTTGTGCAAGAGTACATTTGGTAATAAACAGTAAGGCTAAAAATAAAACGGTTTTCATTAAGTATGTAAATTCAATATAGTTTAACGATTTTCATATAAAATTAATTGGATTAATTCTTTCTATAAAACGTTGCAATATACACATTAGTATTATTAACATTATCAGAAACTACAATTTTTAATGTATGTTTTCTTCCAACGCTTTTTTGTGTATATATGGAATCGTTAAAATCATAAGTTAACATACCAGTTTTTGGTTCGTATTCCATTAATATCCATTTGCCATCAATGGTAGCACTATACTTTTTTATACCAGACAAATCATCTTTAATACGAACTTTTAAAAATCGATAATTAGTTAAATTTTGATTTTTTTTAAATCCTTTTGGAGAAATTGTAGGTTTTTTAAAATCGGTTGCAAGTTTGTAATTGCCTAAAGTTCTACTATTCATATATAATTTTCCTTTTTTTCTTTTAGTTCTTACATACGAAATATATCCTTTTTTATTTATACGTCCAATAAAAAGCTGTTTCTGCTCTTTTGGAGGATACTGCGAAATATCAAAGCTTAATGTAAAAGATTTATGCAGCGGAACAGAGCCATCGTGCAATTTAACAATACCATCTTTATACGAAAAGTCAAAATCTAAATCTTCATAAAAACTAAATTTAGGAATAGCTAAAGAGACATTTTCTTTACTAATTTTATTAAATTGGTTTCTTTTAAAATGATACGGTGTGATTTTTTTTTCAGCTTTTAAAACAATATCTTGTTCTTTTCCTTCAATTGGAATGATAAGTTTTGTTTTGTTA
>WFMU01000159.1 GCA_015488935.1 Flavobacteriaceae bacterium
ATTTTTTACCTTGAACAAATATTGGTAGTCAAGGCATCTACCAAATTTTAAACGAAAAAAAATGTTTAATATTGTTGGTTCTACCACGAATTTAATGGAAATTTATAAATTAGCAAAAAAAATAATATGTTTACACATCAATTTTTCGATTTATTACTAAATTTAGATAACAACTGGCAAGTAGTTAAGGTAGAAGCAGATTATGCTATTTCAAACATAAAAATAGTTATTGAATTTATAGGTAAAGAAGCACTTTGTCCAGAAACGAAAGAGTTATGTAATCATGTAGAAAGTGCCACAGCGAATACACTTTTTCATAAAGTTAAATTTGGATTACAAAAGGCATTTTGTGTAGTTTTTGAAATGAGTACAAGTAGTAAAAGTATTTCAAGTATTCAAATGGGAAAACGCTTTAGTATTCGTCAAGGAACAGCATGGTATTTTATGCAAAAAGTACGTAAAGCTATGAAAAGTAGTCAAAAATATCCATTAGAAAAAATAATTCATGTTGATGAGTTTACTGTAGGAGGAAAAGAAGAAGGTAAACAAGGAAGGAGTTATGATACGAAAAAGAAAAAAGCGGTTATCGCAGTAGAATTAACAGATAACAACAAAGTTAAAAGAGTTTATATCAAGTCCATTAAAGACTATTCTTCAAAATCATTGATACCAATATTTGAAGAACACATAAGTACGTCTGCTAAAATCATCACCGATAAATGGAGAGGATATGAACCTTTAAAAAAGGTCTATGATATTGAACAGATATTTAGTAATAATGGTGCAAACTTTAAACAATTACATATTATGATTATGCAAGTAAAGTCATGGCTCAGAGCAATACCAACTCATGTAAGTAAATGGCATATTCAAGCATACTTTGATGAATTTTGTTTTAGAATTAATCGTTCTCAATTTAAAAATAGCATCTTTCATAAAACGATTATTAGAATGGTTGAAAATAAACCCGTTTATCAATATCAAATAAAACAGATACTAAGTGTATAACTCAATTGTTTTATTTCAATAAATCTTTCTTAAAAAGTGTGATGGAAAAATTTCATCCTAGAAAATAAAGGATAAAAAAAACCACTCTAAATAGAGTGGCTTTATACATTAAGATTAATTCTTCAATTAGTTAAAATAATAACCAACAGAAATACTAATTGTCGTATTTTTTTGTGTTGCTGTTACATTAGCTTGATCATTTATATTGGCTAATCCTAAATAATATCTAGCATCAACAAAGAAACCGTTTTCCATTTTATAACCAGCTCCAAAATTAAGACCATAGTCTAAATCACTTATATTGTCTTTAACATTTTCGTTCATATTTGTTACAGTTTCATTTCCAAAAGTAGTAGTTTTAATGGTTCCTTTAACTTTTGCAGAAAGCAAATAACTCACTTTAGGCCCTAATTGAACACTTAAACCATCTATAACATAATATTTTGCCATTAATGGTAAAGTTATATAATTAACTCTAGAATTTGTATCATAAACAATATCTGTTCCTAATAAATTTTCTTTGTAATCTTTTCTTACACCTTCCATAGAAAATAGCAATTCTGGTTGAAATGAAAATTTATCAGATAACTTAAACTCTACTACAGCACCTCCATTGGCTCCTAGTATCATTTTTGTACCTTGTGTATAATCTCCGGTAACATTCGATAAATTTAATCCTAATCGTGCCCCAAATTGTTGCGCGTTTACACTCGTCATAGTAATAGCTGCAATAATCACAGCAAAAAATAATTTTTTCATAATTTGTATTTGTTTATAATTTTTAAAGTGCAAATTTAAGCTAATTTATTCAAACATAATACATTTAATACTCTTTACTTTACCTTACTCCATTTCTATAATTAAATCATCTTGATTTACTAACACACCCTCTTTTAAATATACTTTTTTAATTTTACCTTCTTCGTATGCTACTACAGTTGTCTCCATTTTCATTGCTTCGATAATAAATAATGCATCGTTTTGTTTTACTTGTTGTCCTTTTTTAACCAATATTTTATATAAACTTCCTTGTAATGGTGCTCCTATTTCTTTTTTATTATCTGCTGTTGCTTTTTGGTTTTCAATAATTTCTATATGCAACGAATTATCTTTAATTTCTACAAAACGATTTTGTCCGTTTAGTTTAAAAAATACCATTCGAATACCTTTACTATTTGGATTTCCAATAGATAATAACTCTACTACAATTGTTTTTCCTGCTGCTATTTCTACTAAAGTTTCTTCGTGAATTTTCATTCCATAGAAAAAATTCTTGGTTGGTATTACTGCAACATTACCATATTTACTAAATTTTTTAGCTGCATTTTCAAATACTTTTGGATAGAATAAATAAGATAAAAAATCTTCCATTTCTAATGCTCGTGGAAATCCTTTCTGAAATTTCTTTTTAAATACTTCGTATTCTCCATCAAAATCAACTGGTTTTAAATGTGCATTTGGTCTATTGGTATATGCTTTTTCTCCTTTTAGTATTATCTGTTGTAATTTTTTTGGAAATCCACCATAAGCTTGTCCTAAATCTCCCTTAAAAAAACTTACTACGGAACTTGGAAAGGATAATTCTGCGCCATTTTCTAAAATATCTTGTGGTGTTAGATTATTAGTTACCATAAATATAGACATGTCTCCTACTACTTTAGAACTTGGTGTTACTTTAATTAAATCACCAAACAATTCGTTTACCTTACTGTACATTTGCTTTACTTCTTCGAACCTGTCTCCTAGCCCTAATGCTTCTGCTTGTGGTCTTAAATTGGAATATTGTCCGCCTGGAATTTCATGTTGATATACTTCTGCTGTTCCTGCTTTTAATCCTGATTCGAATGGATAATAATATTCTCGTACATCTTCCCAATAGTTTGAAAATTTATTCAATTTATTGCTATCAAACTCATTTTTACGCTCTTGAAATTTGAGCATTTCTACTATAGAATTAAAATTTGGTTGTGATGTAAGTCCAGATAATCCGCCAAGGGCAACATCAATAACATCTACTCCTGCTTCAATTGCTTTTAAATAGGTTGCCGATTGAATAGACGATGTATCGTGTGTATGTAAATGTATTGGAAGTTTGGTTACATCATTAATTGTTCCTATAAGTTCGGTTGCTGCATAAGGTGTAAGCAAACCTGCCATATCTTTTATTGCAATCATGTGTGCTCCTGCATTTTCTAAATCTTTGGCTAATTGTTGGTAATATTTAAGATTAAATTTTGTCTTTTTTACATCTAACACATCGCCTGTATAACTTATTGCTGCTTCTGCAATTCCTCCTGTTTTATTACGTACGTATTCAATACTTGGCGCCATTGCTTTTACCCAATTTAGCGAATCGAATATACGAAATATATCCATACCATTCTCCCACGATTTAATTACAAACTTTTCGATTAAATTATCTGGATATGCAGCATAGCCTACACCATTAGAACCTCGCAATAGCATTTGCAAGAGTATGTTTGGTGCTGCTTTACGGATTTCGCGTAACCTACGCCAAGGATTTTCGTGTAAAAATCGCAAACAAACATCAAAGGTTGCGCCTCCCCACATTTCTAAACTAAAGGTGTTTGGATGATTTTTTGCAAAACTTTCGGTTACTTTTAGCATGTCTATAGTTCGCATTCGTGTTGCCAATAAGGATTGATGTGCATCACGCAAAGTGGTATCTGTATAGTGAATTTGTTTTTCTTTCTTTAACCATTTTGCAAAATCATCTGCTCCTAATTCGGTTAATAGGTCTTTTGTTCCTTTTGGATATTCGGTAAAGCTATCAAAACTTGGAATTTTTGGTATTCTAAATTTTTTATCTTTGTGTATAAATTTCACATCACTATTTCCGTTTACAACCACATCACCTATAAAATTTATTATTTTAGTTGCTCTATCTTGCGATTGTTTGATTTTAAATAAGGATGGATTTTTAGCAATAAAATTAACGGTTGCTTTTCCGCTTTTAAAAGTTTTATGTTGTATTACATTTTGTAAAAATCGAATGTTAGTTTTTACACCTCGTATTCGAAATTCTTTTAATGCTCTTGTCATTTTTCGTACCGAGCCGTCTAAAGTTCGTCCATGAGCAGATACTTTTACCAACATAGAATCAAAAAATGGACTTACCGAAGAGCCTTGGTAAATACTTCCTACATCTAATCGTATTCCCATTCCTGCTGCGCTTCTGTAGGTAGTTACGGTACCATAATCTGGTGTAAAATTATTTTCTGGATCTTCGGTTGTTATTCTACATTGTATAGCGTATCCGTATGTTTTGAGGCTTTCTTGACTGTATATTTTTATTTGCTTATCGGATAATTTATAACCTCCTGCTACAAATATTTGTGTTTTTACCAAATCTACTCCTGTTACCATTTCGGTTACGGTATGTTCTACTTGTATCCTTGGATTTACTTCGATAAAATAGATACTTTTATCTTCGTCAACTAAAAATTCTACCGTTCCAATGTTGTTGTAGTTAACTTCTTGCGCTATGGCAATGGCGTATTGGTATAATTTTTCTTTGATATCTTCATCTAAATTAAAAGATGGTGCCATTTCTACTACTTTCTGATAGCGTCTTTGTACGGAGCAATCTCTTTCGTGTAAATGGCGTACGTTTCTATGGTTATCGGCTACAATTTGTACTTCGATATGTTTTGGGTTTTCTACGTATTTTTCTAAAAATACGGTATCGTTTCCAAAGGCATTTAAGGATTCATTTTTTGAGGATTGGAATTGTTTTTCTAATTCGGTAACATCGCGCAATATCCGCATTCCTCGTCCACCACCACCATGTGCTGCTTTTAGCATGATTGGATAGCCTATTTTTTCGGCTTCGGCAATGGCTACTTTTAATGATGTTAGTTTTTTTACACTACTTTTTATAATAGGAACATGGCATTTTTCTGCTATTTTTTTTGCTTTAATTTTATCTCCCAAAGCATCCATTACCTCAGGTTTTGGTCCAATAAAAACGATATTGTTTTCTGCACATTTTCTTGCAAACTCGGAGTTTTCGGAGAGGAACCCATATCCTGGATGTATCGCATCTATTTTTTTAGATTTTGCTAGTTTTACAATTTCATCGATATCTAAATACGGTTTTAGTGGTGCTTCATTTTTTCCTATTTGATAGGATTCATCTGCTTTATAACGATGTGCCGAATAACGGTCTTCGTAAGTATATACGGCAATAGTTTCTATATTTAGTTCTGTACATGCTCTAAATATTCTTATGGCAATTTCTCCTCTATTGGCTACTAATATTCTTTTTATTTTCATTTTAATGAATTAGGTATGGATTTATATTTTTATAGTTTCTGGTTACAAAATCTAATGCTGTTTCTAATAAGCTGCCCATATTTTCTACTTTTTTAAACCGAATATCTTTGGTCATCTCAAATAATTCTTTTTTTAATTGGTTTATTTTTTCTGGTGTGGACAATACGTCGTTTTTCATACAAAGCAACAAATTTTCTAATCGTTCTTTTTCGCTTTTTGCTCTTTTAGCGATTAGAGAACGTTCTTCTATTTTATATTGTTCTATGGATTCTTCTTTTAACATACTTAATGTTAATTCTACTAAGGGAAAATTTTCTTTAAAAAATTGTGGTTTATACACTTTTGATTTTCCTTCGTAAGATTGTTGGTCAAAATCTATGGCTCTAATTCGGTATTGTATTCTATCAAAATCGTTGGTTAGTACAAATACGTAATTGTAGGAGCGCATGTCTCCAAGTAATCGTATAAAACATCGTTCGTTAAACTTTACAAATTCTTTTGCTATTTGCATTTTATCTTGATGGGAGCATTTTTTTAAATGGTGTTTTATAAAATAATCTCCCGATATTCCTAAAATATGTTCTTCTATTAAACTGTTTTTGTGTACTAAATAATTAATATGATTTGGCGATAACATGTCTTCTAATTCCAAACCATAAATACGTGATGCATCTGCTTTTTTTATGTACAAATACGTATAATTATCGTTTAATATATTCCGTATTTTTACACGAAATGGTTTTGTATTGCCAAAGGTGCAGAAATCTATGGCATCAACGGTTAAAAAGTCTAATATTGCCTCGCTTCCATCGGCATGTAAAATGGTATATATTCTTTTTAGACTGGTTTCAATCTCATTTCTTTCGTGTTCTGCAAAATAGGTACTTATCCAGAGGGTATCATTTCCATCTTCGTCAAAAATTTCTATTCCACCTTGAAAACGCAACAAATCTTCGTAATATATTGGTATTTTTATATTGCGACTGTGCGTGGTTAAATAGTTGTTTAACATTTCAGATACTGGAAATGCTGGTTTTTTCTTTGATAGTAATTTATGATCTTCCATTTTGTAATAATTGTTCTAAAGATACTATTTTTTATTTTTATTTTAGATACAATTGTTACATTTTGGAGTTTTGTCCCGAAGTCTCGGGATTGGATTTTGGGTTTTGGATGAAAATTAAAATACAAAAAAGACTGCCTTTTCAGACAGTCTCTTTATAATCTGCATTTTATTTTTTACATGAATATTTCATTATCTCATCAGCATTTTCAACTCCTAAACTTGCTGCTTTGGATAAATCTAAACATGCTGTATCATAATCGTCTATTGATAATTCAATAAGTGCTCTGTTATAATATGCATATTTATGTGTTGGATGCAACTCAATTGTTTTTGTAAAATCGAGAATTGCTTTGTTTATTTTATGTATTTCTTTATATGCTAATCCTCTATTATAATAAGCATTTGTATTTGTTGGGTCAATGTTTATTACTGCGGTAAAATCTACAATAGCCTTTTTATAATCTTCTAATAGCTCATAACAAGCACCTCTTTTAAAATAGGCTTCTTTAAATTTAGAATTTTCTTGAATTGCTTTTGTAAATTCAGAAATTGCATCGTTATACTTTTTATTTTCAAAAAAAGTTACTCCATTAACATAATGTTGGCTGGTATTTTGTCCATAACTCCATACGCTAAACAATACCATAAATAGTGTTATTATTTTTGTTTTCATTTTTTTAAAAATTTATTTCATCATTTCTAAACTTCGTTTTATAAAGCTTGTGAGTTCTTCTCCTTTTAATAGATTTTGCGATAGTTTTGCTAAGTCTAATGCTTGGTCTATATAATCTTTTTGTTTTCCTTTTGCTTTAAGGATTTTTTGCATCCAGTCGTTATTAGTATTTACAACGAGATTATACATTTCTGGAAAATTACCCATTCCCATCATTCCACCGCCTCCAGATTGCTGCATTTCTTTCATACGACGCATAAATTCTGGTTGTGTTATGGTAAATGGACTTGCTTTAGAGTCCATTGCTTCTAATTGTACGGTATATTTTTCGCTTGGTACTGCTCCTTCTATGATACTTTTTAGTTTTGTTTGTTCTTCGTCGGATAGTTTTGAGATTTTAGTTTCGTCTTTCTTTATTAAATTCTCTATAGTATCTGCATCTACTCGCACAAATTTTACGGGTTGTTTTTTATCGGAAAGTTCGCTATTTTCACTTTCTAATTTTTGAATTAAGTGCGATACTATTGGCGAGTCTAATAGCAATACTTCGTATCCTTTTTCTTTTGCTGCTTCAATATAACTGTGTTGTTCTTTTTTGTTTGCTGCATATAAGACTACGATATTTTTATCTTTATCTGTTTGTGCTGGTTTAATTTTTTCTACCAATTCATCAAAAGTTAAATAAGTATCATCTACGGTTGGAAATAATGCAAATTTTATTGCTTTCTCGTAGAATTTTGGTTCGGATAACATTCCGTACTCGATTACTATTTTAATATCGTTCCATTTCTTTTCGAAGTTTTCTCTATCTTTTTTGAATATGGAGTGCATCTTATCACCTACTTTTTTAGTGATATAACTTGCTATTTTTTTAACGGCTCCATCTGCTTGTAAATAACTTCTAGACACGTTTAGTGGTATGTCTGGCGAGTCGATTACTCCACGTAACATTTGCAAGAAATCTGGTACAATTCCTTCTACATTATCGGTAACAAATACTTGATTTTGATACAATTGAATTCTATCTTTTTTAATATCTATATTTGCTTCTAATTTTGGAAAATATAGGATTCCTGTTAGGTTAAATGGATAATCTACATTTAAGTGAATATTAAATAATGGATCTTGGAATTGCATTGGATACAATTCTCTATAGAATGCATTATAGTCTTCTTCTTTTAATTCACTTGGTTGTTTGGTCCATGCTGGTGTTGGATTATTAATGATATTATCTACCGTAATCATTTTTTGTGGTTCGGTAGTTTCTTTACCATCTTTATCTTTGATTGTTTTTGGTTTATGCTTTGGGTCTGGAATTTCCTTTGTTCCAAATTTTATTGGAATTGGCATAAACTTGTTATATTTTATCAGTAATTCTCTTATTTTTGCTTCTTCTAAAAATTCTTCAGAGTCTTCTGCTATATGTAATACAATTTCGGTTC
>WFMU01000160.1 GCA_015488935.1 Flavobacteriaceae bacterium
AACTTAGAGAATATAAAACCTATACCAAATCTTATTTTTTAAAATTACTAATTCCTTCATTTAGCCAATTATAATATTTTTCAATATCTGGATTGTAAGATGTGTAATCTACCAGACTTTCTTCATTATGATTTATAATAATGTAATAAGGTTGTGCATTGGCTTTGTATTTTTTCATTTGGAAATCACTCCATTTATTTCCGATAGTTCTAATTTTTTTACCTGTAGTTTCTGATACATATTGCTCACTTTTTGGTAGTTTCTTTTTAGAATCTACATATAGTGAAATTAATACAACCTCATTTTTTAAAATGGGTAATATTGTTTCGTCTGTCCAAACTTGCTCTTCCATTTTTCTACAGTTTACACAGTTTATACCTGTAAAATCTAACAATATAGGTTTGCCTACTTTTTTTGCATAGTTTAAACCTGTTTCGTAATCATTAAACGAAACAATATCAAAAGGTTTCATTAAATGTGCTCCTTCTGGTAATTTTTTTAGTGTGGTACTTGTTCCTCCAGAAGCTTTTTTATATCCAACACCGTAAGGCGATTCGCTATAATTCATTGGTGGTGGAAATCCACTAATTGCTTTTAAAGGTGCTCCCCACAATCCTGGTATTAGATAAATTACAAAGGTTAACGTTACTAAACCTAATAATAATCTACCCACAGAAATATGGTCTAATGGCGAGTCGTGTGGTAATTTTATTTTACCGAATAAATAAAGTGCTAATGCACCAAATACGGCAATCCATATTGCAATAAATGTTTCGCGTTCTATCCAATGGTAATCCCAAGCTAAATCTGCCATGGATAAGAATTTGAATGCTAATCCTAATTCTAAAAATCCTAATACTACTTTTACTGTATTTAACCATCCTCCAGATTTTGGTAATGAATTTAACCATCCTGGGAATGCTGCAAACAAAGCAAATGGCAGTGCTATTGCTAATGAAAATCCAAACATACTAATAATTGGTGCCATACCGCCTTTAGATGCTGCAGCAACTAGTGCTGTTCCTACAATTGGTCCTGTACATGAAAAGGATACAATGGCTAAGGCAAGTGCCATAAATAAAATACCTATAATACCTCCTCTATCTGCTTGCGAATCTACTTTATTTGCCCAAGAGTTTGGTAACATAATTTCAAATGCTCCTAAAAATGAAACTGCAAATACAATTAATAGTACAAAGAAAATGATATTAAACCATGGGTCTGTGGATAGTTCATTTAATGCATCTGCGCCAAATAATGCCGTTACAACGGTTCCTAATAAGACATATAATACAATAATTGCTAATCCGTAAATAATTGCATTTCTAATTCCTTGTGCTTTACTTTTACTTTGTTTGGTAAAGAAACTTACCGTCATTGGTATCATTGGAAATACACATGGTGTTAAAAGTGCTGCAAAACCACCAAAGAAACTTAATAAAAATAAGGTTAATAAACCTTTATTTTCTTCTTTCTTTTTTGTTGATTTTATTTCGGCTTTTTTCGTTTCTACTGCCGCTTTCATTTCCGTTACTGCAGTTGCCTTTGTTAAGTCGAATTTGGCTGTTTTTTCTATTTGAATACAGGATTCTTTACATGCTTGTCCGTATAAAGAAACTTCTACTTCTTTTATATTGTCTTTTAGTAGTTTTATACGTTGTTTTAGAGTTCCTTCGTTGGAAAAAAATATTTCTTCTTTTTTCCAAACTTCGCTAAATTTTTTGTGTGTTTTACTTTCTAATGCTTTACCTACAAAAGTAAATAACGAATCTTTTTGCTCACTATCAAATTCTATTGGTAGCGATGCACCTTCTGGATTGTATTGCGAATATAAATGCCATTTATCTTCTATTTTTGCTTTAAACACTAAAAAATATTCTTTGTCATTTATTTTTTCTACAGACGTTTTCCACGTTACTGGTTCTTTAAAACCGTCTTGTGCAAAGGCATGAATACTTACAATAAATAGTGCTATAAATAAGCTAAATAAATTCTTCATAATAGTTGGTTGTCTTTTTAATTTCGTTCTTTCTTTAATGAAACGATTCAAATATTTTTTACCCTAAATCTTTTTTAGTTTATAGTAATTTGTACTATTTCTTTTGTTTTTTTGGTTATTTTAAAACGTTCGTCTTGTCGTTTTCCGATAATCCAAATTATTTTTTCTTCAGACAAAAGTAACCAAATATTTTCTTTCTCTAATAAGGATAGTTTTTCATCTTTAAAATACTTGCTCAATTTCTTTTTTCCTCGCATGCCTATTGGATAAAAATAGTCGCCTTTTTGCCATTTTCTTACGGTTAATGGGAATTTTAACAAATCTTTATCTAAATGTACTTGGTTTTTGTTTGTTCTATATTGTTTGTTATTTGTAAGATATTGTACATCTAATACCAAATTTTGTATTTGGAATTTTGTTTTTCCATCCGTAATTATTCCTTCAACCTCTTGTGTCTTGTCTCTTACATCTTGCTTCTTGCCTCTTGCTTCTTGCATCTTGTCTCTTGTTTCTACAAGTAACAAATATGCTCTATCTTTAATTAAACGGTGTGTGTTTGAAAAAATTTGTTTTCCGCTTTGTGCAGATAATAAGCTAATGATATCTTCTATATTGGTAAAATTATAGGCTGCAAATATCTCGTGTAAATATGCTTTTTGATTTGGTATATTTTTTAAATCCTGTACATTGAATGTGATAGATATACTACTTTTATTTTTAATTTTTTTTAAAATTGTTTGTACGCTTTCTTTTACAATAGCTTCGCTGCCTTGTAAATTTTTTAGTGTTTGTTTAAAGGTTTCTAATAAATTAGGATTTAATTCTTGCAGTACTGGTATTACTTTATGTCGAATTTTGTTTCTTGTATATTTTGTGTCTGCATTGGATTTATCTTCTCGCCATTGGTAGTTGTTTTCTTTGGCAAATTTTATTATTTCTTTTCGTGAGAATGCTAGTAATGGTCGTACTATTTTATCTTTTTTAGATGCTATTCCTGTTAATCCTTTTAAACCTGTTCCTCTAGATAGGTTTATTAAGAATGTTTCTAGACTATCGTTTAGGTTATGTGCGGTAATGATATAATCTAATTTTTCTGTTTCTAATAGTTCTTTAAACCATTGGTAGCGCAAATTTCTGGCTGCTTCTTGGATGGATAGTTTATGCTTTTTTGCATGTTGCTTGGTATTGAAATGGCTAATGTGTATTGGCACTTTAATGGTACTTGCCAATGTGCTTACAAATTGCTCATCGGCATCGGAATCTTTTCCGCGTAAGCAAAAATTACAATGTGCTATGGTTATATTGCATCCTATTTGGTGTAATAGATGGGTTAGCATTACGGAGTCTATTCCGCCAGATACAGTTAGGAGTAATTTGGCTGTTTTTAGATAGGGAAATTGCTGTTGAATATGTGCTCTAAATTGCTGTTTCACATTTTAATTTTTTACGTCTAGTGCATCTCGTAATGCGTTTCCTATAAGCATAAACGCCATGACTAGACTCATTATTGCCAATCCTGGTATTACGGCTAAATAGGCTTTTCCTAATATAATGTAGTTGTAATGGTCTTTTATCATTGCGCCCCAAGATGGTGTTGGTGGTTGTGCACCTACACCTAAAAAACTTAAACCGCTTTCGATAAGTATTGCTGCGGCAAAATTGGCTGCTGATATTACGATTACTGGTCCCATTATATTTGGTAATATATGTTTGGTAATAATTCTAAAGTTCGAGTATCCTAAGGCGTTTGCTGCTTCTACGTATTGTTGTTGTTTGGCACTCATTATTTGTCCACGTACCACTCTGGCTACTTCTACCCACATGGTTAGTCCTACGGCAATAAATACTTGCCAAAATCCTTTTCCTAAGGCTAGGGTTATTGCAATAACCATTAATAGGGTTGGTATAGACCATGTTACGTTGATTAACCACATGATAAACGTGTCTATTTTTCCGCCAAAATATCCTGCAATAGAGCCAATACTTATGCCTATTACCAAGGAAATAAACACGGCTATAAATCCGATAAAAAAGGATATTCGTGTTCCGATTAGCATTCTACTAAGTAAATCTCTTCCGTATTTATCTGTTCCTAAATAAAAGGTTCTATTTTCTACAAAATAGTGTTCTTTAGTTTTGGTGTGAATTGGTATTTTTTCTTGTTTTACAATTGCTTTATTTTCGGAGTATAGGTCGATTATAAGTGTATCTTTTGTTTTTAAAAATGCATTTATTGGTGTTTCTAATGTGGCATTTTTATCTCCAAAAAATAATTTATTTACAAAACTTTGGTTTTCTTTTTGCGGTTTTTCTTGGTGTAGTATTTTGGCTTTAAAAAATGGTTTTCTGGTATGTATTTCCAAATGCATTTTGTTTGCGTTTGGCGAATTATCTGGTGTAAACAGATAGGCAAAAACGGCTATTATTCCACATAAAACGACATACCAAAAACTAAATAATCCTATTTTATTTTTTTTAAATTTTTTATAGGCTAGCTTGCCCAATGATGTTGGTTTTGTATCCAAATTTAAGCAGCTTATTATTTATTTTTACATGAATTTACGTTCAATTAACATAATTAATCGTTCTTCATATTCTGTTTTATCTGACCAATCGTATTCTGGTTTTACTACATTATTTATAAAGTCTTTACAATCTTGTTCGGTATCAAATGTATTTAATTGTGATAATACGCGGTTAAAATCTTCTTGACTAAAATTAAACAGGTGTTTTACAAATGCAATACGGTCGTTTAATCCTACTTGTAATTTTTGTTTATACAAACGGTCGTTTAACGATGTTTTAGTTGGTTCGCTAGATTTTGGTGTTCCTTGTTTTTTTACTTCTGGTGCTGGTTTTGGTTTTTCTTCTGTTTTAACTTGTGTTTCTTGCTTGTCTGCTTTTTCAAACATATCTGCTGCTACGTCTGCTGGAATTGCACCTTCCATTTCTTCTTCTAATGTTTTTCGTTTTGCAGCTTCTTTTTCTTTTAAAGCTTTCATATCCATTTCTTTTGAAGATGGTTTTGGCTCTTGCTTTTGTATTTTTGTTACAATTTCTTTGGCTTCAGTCTTTATGGTTTGTATGGTTTGTTCTATTAGTTGCTTATTTTCATCTGTTTTTTCTTCTTTTACTTCTGTTTCTATCTTTTCTTCTTTGGCAACTACCTCTTCTTTTGGCGTTTCTTTTATTGCTTCTACAACTTCTTGTTTTGGTTTTTCTACAACTTCTTGTGTTTCTTTAACAATTGCTGCTTTTTCAACAAGATTTTCCATTTTTGCAATAAATTCTTCTTTATTTCCTGTTACATTTGGTGTGGTGATAAAATAATTATCAACAAAAGCTAAAACCGATAATTTCTCATATACATCTTTTGCTTTATCACGTAAACGCACAACATCATGTTTATTTTTCATTTGTAAAATTTGATGTGCGAGGCTTATTAATTCTGATTCTAATTTTTTGTGCATAAGTTGCTGTGTAATATTAAAAATAAATCCTTTTTTTTTATAATTTTGCTTACGAGTAAAATAAACAATTCTTTAATCAGCGATAAAAATACAAAATGTTTCTTGAAAATACAGTAAATCATAAAGAACAATTCGGTTGGATAGAAGTAATTTGTGGTTCGATGTTCTCTGGTAAAACCGAAGAGCTTATTCGCAGATTAAAACGTGCCCAATTTGCAAAACAGAAAGTAGAGATTTTTAAACCTGCTATCGATACGCGTTATGATGATGAAAAAGTGGTTTCGCATAATGCCAATGCTATTCGTTCTACGCCTGTTCCTTCTTCGGAGCACATTCGTATTTTAGCAGACGATATTAAAGTGGTTGGTATTGATGAAGCGCAATTTTTTGACGATGGTATTGTTGCTGTTTGTAATGATTTAGCAAATCGTGGTATTCGTGTAATTGTTGCTGGTTTAGATATGGATTTTAAAGGAAATCCTTTTGGACCAATGCCCGCATTAATGGCTACTGCCGAGTATGTTACTAAAGTACATGCTGTTTGTGTTAAAACAGGAAATTTAGCTCATTTTAGTCATCGAACTATTGCCAACGACCAATTGGTGGTTCTTGGTGAAACGCAAGAATATCAGCCTTTAAGTAGGTCTGCTTATTATAAAGCAATTCAAGAACAACAAAAAAAGGCTTTGGAGCAAAAAAAAAATCTTAAAGAAAAATTAGACGAAAATTCTAAAACACTCAAAAATCATTTTAATAACTGACCTTACGCAAAAATAATGCTTAAATTTGTAAAAAACAGATATGATTGTTAATAACTTGAAAGACTTATATATGGACTATTTA
>WFMU01000161.1 GCA_015488935.1 Flavobacteriaceae bacterium
GATTTAGAAGAATTACAAAAACAAAATAAAGCTCTAAAAGAGCCAATGGACATTCCAAATAAAAGAGAAGAACAAAAATCCATTTCGGAGGATATGAAAAAAGCCAATGAAAAATTAGAAGAAAACGAAAAAACCGATAAAAACGAACAAGAAAAAAAAGAAAGCAAAAAAACAGCACAGAAAAAACAAAAATCTGCGGCAAAGAAAATGAAAAAAATGAGTATCGAAATGAAACAAGCAATGGAAGATATGGATGCCGATGCCATTGAAGAGGATATTGATAATTTAAGAGCAATTATCGAAAATTTAATTGCCTTTTCTATAGAACAAGAAGATTTAATGAAAGCCTTTGAAAATATAACAGTAACACATCCAGATTTTTCTAAAAAATTAAAACAACAACAAATTCTAAAAGAACATTTTGAACATATTGATGATAGTATTTATACATTGTCTATGAGAAATCCAAAAATATCTTCTAGACTAGATATAGATATTGTTGAAGCACATTATAATTTAGAACAATCCTTAGCAAATATTGCAGATAATAAAATAAGACAAGGTGTATTAAATCAACAAGTAACCATGATGTCTGCTAATAATTTAGCAAATTTATTAAGCGATATTTTAGAAAATGTACAAAACCCACCAATGGGAAGTGGAGAAAGTAAAGGCAAAGGGAAAAAAGGAAAAAAAGGTTTTAGTTTACCAGATATTATAAAAAAACAGAGTAAGAGCTTATCGCAATGCCAAAAACCAGGAAATAATCCAAAAGGTGGTAAAGGAAAAAAAGGCAAAGGAAAAAAAGGTAAAGGCAATAAAGAAGGCAAAGGACAAAAAGGAGAAAAACAGGGAGGAAATAAAACAGGAAAAGGCGAAGGCTCCGAGCAAATGAGTAGCGAACAGTACGAAATTTACAAACAACAAAATGCGTTGCGACAAGCATTTCAAGAAATGATGGCAAAAGCAGGAACTAAAGGTAATGCTGGAAATAAAGCACTAAAGCAAATGAAAGATTTAGAAAAAATGCTTTTAGATAAAGGTATTACCAATGAAGTGATTGAAAAAATGAAAAATATTAAACACGAATTATTAAAGCTAGATAAAGCAATTTTTGAACAAGGAGAAGACAATAAACGCAAAGCAGATAGTAATAAAAACGAGTTTAAAAAGCGAAATATAAAAGCACTTAAAAACAAAAAATTATATTTTAATCCAAATGAAATATTAAACAGACAACCATTGCCATTAAAATCTAATTACAAGAAAAAAGTACAAGAGTATTTTTCTACAAAAGAAAAAAGTAATTAAATATTTAACTTCAATTTTAAATTGAAAATAAAACACCTAAAGTGTTAAAAATGAGAAAACAAATAATAGTTGTATTGATTAGTGTACTTTTTTTAAGTTGCAAAAAAGAAAAGAAAGTAGAAGCTCCAACAATAGAAGTAAAATCTACTGTTGTAAGTAATTTTTTAAAAAATATTAATAGTCTTAAAGAAGTAAAAAAACCCATTACTCAATTTCAAGATGAGGTAATGCGTATTGCTGCAAAAAAAGAAGACATCACAAAAGATAATATTAATGAAATATTAAAAACTGCAGAAAATTATACTAGTTTGGTTATTGTTGTATCAAACCATACAATTGTAAAAATAAACGATGTAAAAAATTGTAAAACCTCTGGTTCTTGGGCAGCATGTATGCCTTATGCAAAAGGGTTTATAAAAAAAGGACAGTTAGTTTACAAAGAAGATTATTGTAATAATATTATCGGAAGACCTGACTCTCAAAAAAGGACAGCGTATTTTTTTAACTAATTTTTACTCTAAAAGCATACTAAGTTCCAACCAACGCTCCTCTTTTGTTTCTAATGTTTCCATAATTTGTTGTAATTCGCTTGAAGCAGCTTCGATATCTTCAATTTCTATTTCGCCATTGCTAAATTTAGCTTCTATGGTAGCTTTCTTTTTAGACAAACGTTCAATATCTTTTTCTAACTTTTTAAATTCTCTGTTTTCTTCGCGAGAATGTACACCTTTGGGAGTTTCTTTTATAACAACTTCTTTCTCTATTTTTACTTTTTCTTGTTTAGGTTTTGAATCTTCGTACGTACGATAATCGGAATAATTTCCAGGAAAATCTTCTACAACACCATTGCCACGAAATACAAATAAATGATCTACAATTTTATCCATAAAATACC
>WFMU01000162.1 GCA_015488935.1 Flavobacteriaceae bacterium
GTCAAATCAGTACTTTTGAATTGCCCTAAAATTTATTTAGGACAGGATTGTGATTTAATCTATCAACACAAAAAATAACAGATATAATTAAAAAATAAACCCTACTTTTGCGCGCTTATAAATTAACTAAAAAATGGAAGTGCGATGAATGCTTTTATTCGTAAACATACTAGTAATGCCAAAAATGATATTTTATCAGGAATTACAGTTGCATTAGCTTTAGTACCAGAAGCAGTTGCTTTTGCCTTTGTAGCAGGAGTCGATCCTCTGGTAGGTTTATATGCCGCATTTATGATTGGTTTGATTACTGCTATTTTTGGAGGAAGACCAGGAATGATTTCTGGAGCAACAGGTGCACTTGCCGTAGTGATGGTTTCTTTGGTAAAAGAAGGAAATAGTATGGGAGCAGCATCAGAAAATTTAGGATTATACTACCTATTTGTTACCGTAATTTTAATGGGAATTATACAAATGTTAGCAGGAATTTTAAAACTTGGAAAATTTGTGCGTTTAATTCCACATCCAGTAATGATGGGATTTGTAAACGGATTAGCTATTGTAATTTTTGCTTCACAACTAGAAATGTTTCCAGAAATAAATACAGAAAGTTATCGATTTTTATCAAAAGAATGGTTTGATGCTATATTTTCCAATATAGAGTTTTGGAAAATGACAGGATTTGTATTACTAACCATGGCACTAATGTTTACTTTACCAAAAATCAACAAGAAAATACCCGAAGCATTGGTAGCAATTGTTGTTGTATCTTTAATTGTAATTATTGGTAAAATAGATATAGCAACCGTAAAATCGTTTATTATTGAAGGAAGTAATGGAAAAGTTCAAGGATTAAAGGGAGGATTGCCACAATTTCAATCCGATATATTTTATAAAATTCCATTTACATGGAAAACTTTTGCATTTATTATGCCTTACGCCTTTATTTTGGCAGCAATTGGTTTAATAGAATCGCTAATGACACTAAATTTAATTGATGAATTAACCGAAACGAGAGGAAATTCTAATAAAGAATGTATTGCACAAGGAGGTGCAAATATAATAACAGGACTTTTTGGAGGAATGGGCGGTTGTGCTATGATTGGACAATCGTTAATTAATATAAAAGGAGGTGGAAGAAATCGACTTTCGGGAATAACAGCAGCATTATTATTGTTAGTTTTTATATTATTTGCTTCAGGATTAATAGAGCAAGTACCAATTGCAGCATTAGTTGGCGTAATGTTTATGGTTGTTATTGGAACATTTGCATGGTCTAGTTTTAGAATTTTACATAAAATTCCAATATCAGATGCTTTGGTTTTAATTACAGTATCTCTAGTAACTGTTTGGAAAAATTTAGCTATTGCCGTAGTTGTAGGAATTATTATGTCTGCATTAGTATTTGCATGGGAAAATGCCAAGCGTATTAGAGCAAGAAAACGTTATAAAGAAGATGGAACAAAAGTTTATGATATTTATGGTCCTCTTTTCTTTGGAAGTATCCAAACATTTAATAGCAAGTTTGATGTAAAAAATGATCCCGAAAAAGTAGAAATAGACTTTTTAGAATCTAAAGTATCCGATCATTCTGCTTTAGAAGCCTTATTTAATTTGGTAGAGCGATATGAAAAAGTAGGAAAAAAAGTAAAACTAAAACACCTATCCGAAGAATGTAAAGATTTGATGGTAAAAGCATCGCCAAAATTATTAAATGCCATTGAAGAAAGTATCGATGACCCTCGTTATCATGTAATGGCTAAAGATGATTTTATTTAAGAATTTATAACAATTGCGAGGCAAAATACGTTATAAATAAATTAGCATATATTTTTCTTTTTTGAGGTATAAATTCTTTGCATAGCTATGTTTATGAAAATAATTTTTTATCAGTAAAACTGTTTTGGGTAGTGCTGTTTTGCCAAAACAGCACTACCTATATAGTTCTATTTAATTTCCTTAATTCGTGTTGACAGTTTTGTATCAACTCAACATTTATAACTCATCACTCATAATTCAACTTCGAGACTTCGGGGAAAAACTCCTATTGTTTTATATTTAAAAGCAAAGCGTTCATACGTATTTTACCAGACAATAATGTATAAATATCGTTATTTAAAGGCAGCAATACCAGTAATATCCATACCAGTAATTAACAAATGAATATCGTGTGTACCTTCGTAGGTAATTACAGATTCTAAATTCATCATGTGTCGCATAATAGAATATTCACCAGTAATACCCATAGCACCTAAAACTTGTCTTGCTTCTCTTGCAATTTTTAAAGCCATATCTACATTATTTCTTTTTGCCATTGATATTTGTGCAGAACTTGCTTTACCATCATTACGTAAAGTTCCCAAACGCCAAGTTAATAATTGTGCTTTGGTAATCTCTGTAATCATTTCGGCTAATTTTTTTTGTTGTAATTGAAAGGATGCAATTGGTTTACCAAATTGTAATCTTTCTTTAGCATAACGTAAAGCTGTATCGTAGCAATCCATTGCTGCTCCAATAGCTCCCCAAGCAATTCCATAACGTGCAGAATCCAAACAACCTAAAGGAGCTCCTAAACCAGATTTATTAGGCAATAAATTTTCTTTAGGAACTTTTACATTATCAAAAATCAATTCGCCAGTAGCACTTGCACGAAGCGACCATTTATTATGTGTTGTTGGTGTAGAAAAACCTTCCATACCACGCTCCACGATTAAACCGTGAATTCTTCCTTCTTCATTTTTAGCCCAAACTACAGCAACATCTGCAAAAGGAGCATTAGAAATCCACATTTTTGCACCATTTAGTAAATAATGGTCTCCCATATCTTTAAAATTGGTAACCATTCCACCAGGGTTAGAGCCATGATCTGGTTCGGTTAAACCAAAACAACCAATAAATTCACCAGAAGCTAATTTTGGTAAATATTTCATACGTTGTTCTTCATTTCCATATTTATAAATTGGATACATTACCAAAGAGGTTTGTACCGATGCAGTAGAACGTACACCAGAATCGCCGCGTTCTAATTCTTGCATAATTAAACCATAACTAACTTGGTCTAAACCAGCACCACCATATTGTTCTGGAATATATGAGCCAAAAGCACCAACCTCTGCCAAACCTTTTACAATTTGCTGTGGGAATTCTGCTTTCTGACAAGCTTCTTCTATAATTGGTGAAATATCGCGTTTTACCCATTCACGAGCAGAATTGCGTATTAATTTATGTTCTTCGGTTAACAAATCATCTAATTGAAAATAATCAGGTGCTTGAAATAAATCTTGTGCCATTTTATGTATTTTTAATTTGCCTCAAAGATAATTGTTTTAATTCATATTTTGGAATTCAAAATTCAGAATTTTAAATCTATCTTTGCACTAATGCAATTCACTTATAATAAATACGAAAAACTAAAAAGTAGAAAGCTCATCCAACAATTATTTAAAGATGGAAAAGCAATTTCTGTATTCCCTTTACGATTAATTTATCTAAAAATAGAACACGAAAGTAACTATCCTGTACAAGCAAGTGTTTCGGTTTCTAAACGAAATTTTAAACTCGCTGTACATCGCAATAGAATAAAACGCGTTATGCGCGAAGTATATCGACTAAATAA
>WFMU01000163.1 GCA_015488935.1 Flavobacteriaceae bacterium
CTTTAGATATATCTAAGTCAATAAAGTC
This sequence comes from Flavobacteriaceae bacterium, assembly GCA_015488935.1. Taxonomy (GTDB): domain Bacteria; phylum Bacteroidota; class Bacteroidia; order Flavobacteriales; family Flavobacteriaceae; genus S010-17. The sequence continues at coordinate 29 of WFMU01000163.1, forward strand.
AGAATCATCTGTTTGCATTCTTTCTCTTGTAAAATTTACTTTTACTTTAGATAAAAGATAGCGATATAAGGTGTTTACATGTTTATTTCTTAAAAATAGGTTTGGTTTAAATGTTGTATCTTGTATATACACGTTATTTTTTAGTATTTAATATTTTGTTATTATTAACTTGCGCAATGTACACAAAAACGACTATGTGGCATTAATAAAATTCTTCCTAGTGGAATTGATTTACGGCATTTTACACAAATTCCAAAGTCGGTATCGTTAACATTTTGTAATGCAACTTCTAATCCTTTTAATTTATTTTCTGCTTTTCGCAAAGCATTTTCGTTAATGGTTTTATTGTTTATAGCATCCATTCTACTAATTCTACCTATGGCACAATCTGGTGCTATTGGTTTTGTAAGCTCTCTTAATTCTTCAATTTTAACTGTTACTTTTGCAATCTCTGAATTTATTTTTTCTTTAATTTCTTTTTTGTTTATCATTTTCGCTTTCCATTTTCAAACTCCAAATACTGTTTTAGAATTTTCTGTAGTAATCTTTGCTACTTTTGTTTCTGACAAGTTATAGATTTGTGCTAATTTTTCAACTACATTTACAATATAGCTACTCTCGTTTCTTTTTCCTCTATATGGTGTTGGTGCTAAATATGGTGCATCGGTTTCTAAAACAATATTTTCGATGGCTATATTTTTTAGAAACTGGTCTATCTTTCCATTTTTAAAGGTTACTACACCTCCAATTCCGAGTTTCATATTATAGGATATTGCTTTTTTTGCTTGTTCTAATGTTCCTGTAAAACAATGAAAAATTCCATATAATTTATCGTCTTTACAGTCTTCTAATACTTCAAAAACTTCGTTAAATGCATCTCTACAGTGGATTACAATTGGCAAATTCTTTTCTTTTGCCCATAATATTTGTTGTTTAAATGCTTCTTGCTGCTGTTTTAAATGTGTTTTATCCCAATACAAATCGATACCTATTTCTCCAACGGCATAAAATTTACGTTTATCTAGCCATTCTTTAACATGTTTTAGTTCGTCTAGATAATTTTCTTTTACATGTGTTGGATGCAAACCCATCATTAAAAATATATTATTTGGGAATTGTTTTTCTAAATCAAGCATCACTTTTGTAGTTTCGGAATCGATTGCTGGTATAAAAAAACGTGCTACACCAAGGTCAATTGCTCGTTGTATTACTTCGGTTCTATCTTTATCAAATTGACTTGCGTAAAGGTGTGTATGCGTATCTGTAATTATCATATTGCAAAAATAGGGTTTCGAGTTTTAATTACGCAATAAATACAGGTAAAACGTGCGTATAATATAAAATTCAATATCTTTGTACAAATAATTACAGCATGAATAAAAATTTAAGTATTACCGCTTTTTTAGGTTTTTTTGCCATTGTTTTAGGTGCTTTTGGAGCACATGCTTTAAAAGAGAAAGTAGGTATTAATGAATTAAAAATCTTTGAAACTGGTGTTAGATATCAGATGTATCATGTTATTGTTTTACTTTTTGTAAACACCTATTCTGGTTTTTCTTTAAAAACTAAAAATTGGATTAGTTTGTTATTTTTTATCGGAATTTTGTTTTTTTCGGGCTCATTATACGCTATTTCTGCTGGAAATATACCTGCAAAAAGTATTTGGTATATTACACCTCTTGGTGGATTGTTTTTTATAATTGGCTGGTTGTCTTTATTGTATCAATTCATAAAAAGAAATTAACAAATTTTAGTTAATAAATTTTTATGTAAAAAAAACTCATGTAATAATAATATGTAATTTTGTAACCTATAAACACACAACTCAAAATATTATGGATACGAAAACGTTTTCGTTAAGTGAATATAAAATAAGTAGTTCTAACACACATTGGAACCTTTCTCCTAAAAGTTTAATTGATATTTGTATCGAAAAAGGAATTGGCACTATTGCCAGTTCAGGTGCTTTAGCTGTTAATACTGGCGAATTTACTGGTAGATCTCCTAAAGATAGATTTATTGTTAAAGATGCTATTACAGAAGATAGTGTTTGGTGGGATGGTACTATTAATATTCCTTTTAATACAGATAAATTTGATGCTTTATACGATAAAGTAGTCGCTTATCTTTCAACAAAAGAATTATATGTACGTGATGCTTTTGCAGGTGCCGATAAAAAATATCAGTTGCCACTAAGAGTTATTACAGAATTACCTTGGGTAAGCTTATTTGCATACAATATGTTTATTACGCCTACTAAAGAAGAAGCAGAAAATTTTACTCCAGAATGGGTAGTTATACAAGCTCCTTCATTTATGGCTGTTGCAGATAGAGATGGCACCAGACAACATAATTTTAGCATTATTAATTTTACACGTAAAATAGTGCTTATTGGTGGTTCTGGCTATACTGGCGAAGTAAAAAAAGGTATTTTTTCGGTAATGAATTTTATTTTGCCTATAAACAAAAATACATTTCCAATGCATTGTTCTGCCAATGTTGGCAATAATGGAGAAACTGCTATTTTCTTTGGTTTATCTGGTACTGGAAAAACAACCTTATCGGCAGATGTACACCGCAAATTAATTGGCGATGATGAGCATGGTTGGACAGATGATAATACCGTTTTTAATATTGAAGGCGGATGTTACGCAAAAGTGATTGACCTATCGGCTAAAAATGAACCTGAAATTTATGCTGCAATTAAAGAAGGTGCCTTACTAGAAAATGTAATTTTTAAAAAAGGTACTAACGAAGTAGATTTTGCAGACACATCAATTACACAAAATACACGTGTAAGTTATCCTATTAATTATATCGAAAATATTCAAGTACCATCCATTGGTAAAAATCCTAGAAACATCTTCTTTTTAACTGCAGATGCATTTGGTGTCTTACCTCCAATTTCTAAATTAACTCCTGGACAGGCTGCATATCATTTTATTTCTGGTTATACTGCAAAAGTTGCTGGTACAGAAGAAGGTATTACAGAACCTGTTCCTTCATTCTCTGCTTGTTTTGGTGCACCTTTTATGCCATTACATCCTGCAAAATACGCAGAAATGTTAAGCGATAAAATGAAGAAGCATAACGTAAATGTTTGGCTTGTAAATACTGGCTGGACAGGTGGTCCTTATGGCATTGGTAATAGAATGAAATTAAAATATACTAGAGCCATGATTAATGCAGCAATTGATGGTAAATTAAACGATGTAACCTTTGTAAAACATCCTATTTTTAAATTAGCAATGCCTACAATATGCGATGCTGTACCTACAGAGGTTTTAAATCCTAGAAATACTTGGGCAGATAAAGAAGCTTACGATAAAAAAGCAAAACATCTGGCAAAATCTTTCCATAAGAATTTTGAAACTTTTAAAAACGGTTCTAACGATAGTATTTTAGAAGGAGCACCTGTTAAAGAGTAAATAACATCTGTGCTGTTTCTTAGTAAAGTCGTTTTGGCAAAACGACTTTACTAAGAAACAGGCAAAACGACTTTACTCAAAAGTACCCAAAACAACTCTTTACTAGAAAAATAAACCTTTTGAGTATTAATGCAATTTCACTATCTTTGTCGTATGATTAAGGTGGTAATACTTGGAGGTGGAAATGTTGCAATACAACTTGCAAAGGCTTTCCTAAAAGCTAAAAACATACTGCTTGTACAACAGTACTCTCGTCATAATAGAACTAGTTTTTTTATTGATAATCATATTCCAACTACACAAAATTTAGCAAATTTGATAGATGCAGACTTATACATTATTGCCATTTCGGATGATGCAATTGCTAATTTTTCCAAAAAATTAATACTCAAAAACAAATTAGTTGTACATACTTCTGGTAGTGTTGCTATGTTAGATTTACAGTGCAATGCCAACAAAGGTGTTTTTTATCCACTACAAAGTCTCAGCAAACAAAAAAAAATAAATTTTAAAAAAGTTCCTATTTGTATAGAAGCAGAAAATAAAGCAGACTTTAAACTTTTAAAAACCGTTGCTAAAACTATTTCTAAAAAAATATATGCTATTGATTCCGAACAGCGTAAAAGTTTACATGTAGCTGCTGTATTTGTAAATAATTTTGTGAATCACCTATACAAAATTGGAAACGATATTTGTGATGCAAAAAAAGTAGATTTTGAAATTTTAAAACCACTTATTAAAGAAACTGCAAAAAAAATTACCTTATTATCTCCAAAAGAAGCACAAACTGGTCCTGCCAAAAGACAGGATAAAAAAACTATTCAAAATCATTTAGATTTATTAACAGAGAAACAACAAAAAATATATACTTTGCTAACAAATTCTATTATGG
>WFMU01000164.1 GCA_015488935.1 Flavobacteriaceae bacterium
GTTTCGTCTTATTTTTACAACAATGAATGTTTTAAATTTTTTAGATTTTGGTTTTCTCGACTTTTTAGATATCGTATTGGTAGCAATATTGCTGTATTATGTATATAAACTGGTTAGAGGAACAGTTGCAATTAATATATTTTTTGGAATTGCCATTATTTATTTGATTTGGAAACTTACGGAAGTTTTACAAATGGAAATGCTTAGTGATATTCTCGGTAAATTTATTGGTGGTGGTTTTATTGCATTAATTATTGTGTTTCAACAAGAGATTAGAAAATTTTTATTAATGCTAGGTTCTACTAATTTTACTACCAAAAAAGGATTTTTAAAGCAAATGAGTTTCTTAAAATCCGATGATATATCGTCTGTTACTGATGTAGAAAGTATTGTAAATGCTTGTGTAGAATTAGGTAAAACAAAAACTGGTGCATTAATTGTAATTGGAAGAAATAATAGCTTAGAGAGTTTTAAAGCTACTGGCGATGCGATGCATATTGAAGTGAATAGACCAATATTAAAGAGCATTTTTTATAAAAATAGTCCATTACACGATGGTGCTATTGTGATAGAAGATAATATAATTACTGCTACTAGAGTTATTTTGCCTGTTGCAAAAGATTTGGATATTCCATTGCGATTTGGTTTGCGACATAGAGCTGCATTTGGTATTTCGCTACAAACAGATGCTTTGGTTTTAGTGGTCTCGGAAGAAACAGGAAAAATATCTTACATTAATAATGGCGCCTTTATTTTATTTGATGATTCGGATAAACTTATTGAATTGATTCAGCAAGATTTGATGTAAAGGTGTTTTAGCAAAATGACTTTACCTAGAGCAAAAAAGTTAGAACTATTTTGCCAAAAAAAATCAACTATTTTCAAATTGCATTTCGTATAAATTACTGTAGTAGCCATTTTGTACAAGTAGTGCTTCGTGTGTGCCTTGTTCAACGATACGTCCTTTTTCCATTACAATAATTTTATCTGCTTTTTTTATGGTTGCTAATCGATGTGCAATAATGATAGAAGTTCGATTTTGGGTAATTAAATCGGTTGCTTTTTGAATTAATAATTCCGATTGAGAATCTATAGATGAAGTGGCTTCATCTAAGATTAAAATACTAGGTTTGTTTACATAAGCGCGTAAGAATGCAATAAGCTGACGTTGTCCAGATGAAAGCATAACACCTCTTTCTTTAACATTATATTGGTAATTTTCTGGTAAGCTCATAATAAACTCGTGAATTCCTATTTGCTTGGCTGCTTTTTGGACTTCTTCTAAGCTAATATTGTTATTATTTAAAGTAATATTATTATAAATCGTATCCGAAAACAAAAATACATCTTGTAATACAACGGCAATTTGTTTGCGTAAAAGGTGCAGGTTTAAATCGTAAATATTTTTATTATCTAATATTATTTTTCCAGAATCGATATGATAAAAGCGATTTAGTAAATTAATAATGGTAGATTTTCCTGCTCCTGTTGCACCAACAACGGCCACGGTTTCTCCTTTTTTTACGGTAAATGAAATACCTTTTAAAACTTCTTCATCTTTAATATAACTAAAGTGTACATTTTCAAAAGAGATATTTCCTTCTAATTTATTTTTAGATAAAGTATCTGCATCAAATTTTTGATTGCTATCTATGGCTTCTTGTTGGTCTTGGTCTATAATTTTAAATACACGGTCGGCAGCAACCATTCCCATTTGTAGTGTATTAAATTTATCGGCAATTTGTCTTAGTGGTCTAAATAGCATTTGGTTCATCATAATAAAACCAATAATTTCTCCAGAGGAAGTATTACCAGAACTTAGCATATCGCTTCCACCATACCAAACTACAAAACCGAGGGCAATAGAAGGTACAACTTCGGCAATTGGAAAGAAAATAGAATTGTACCAAACGGTTTTTATCCATGCTTTTTTATGTTTGTCGTTTATGGATTTAAAATGGTCGTATTCAATTTTTTCTCTACTAAAAAGTTGTACAATTTTCATTCCTGTTAGTCTTTCTTGAATAAAGCTGTTTAGGTTAGAAACTTCGGTACGTACTTCTTGAAAAGCGGCTTTCATGGCATCTTTAAAAACTTTAGTAGCATAAATTAAAATAGGAAGTGCTGCAAATACAATTAAGGCTAGTTGCCAATTTTTGCTAAGCATTACAATAATAATGACTAACATTTTTAGTAAATCGCTAATAATCATAAACAAACCTTGTCCAAAAATACTAGCAATAGTTTCGATATCCGAAACCACACGAGTAACTATTTTTCCAACAGCAGTAGTATTAAAATAGTTCATTTTAAAATAGACAATATGCTTAAAAAGTTGAGTTCTTATATCTTTAATTATATGTTGTCCGAGCCAGTTAGCATAAAAAATAAATAGAAATTGAAAAATAACTTCGAGTAGTAATACACCAAACATAATTAATCCAAAATTTAATACTTGTTTGGCATTTTTAGTGCTTATATAATCATCTACAATTTTAATTAAAAGTACTGGTCTAACAGCAGCA
>WFMU01000165.1 GCA_015488935.1 Flavobacteriaceae bacterium
ATTTTTTACCAATTGGTAGCTTTACGCGTAACCAATCTGGCTTTTTACTTGGTAAAATATTAGATTCTTTCATATTATCTTCTTTACAGTTGTTAAATTTCTCTTTATTTAACCGTGCAAAGATAAAGTAATTTATAGCAGCTTTTTTAAGATATTTTTTGTTATTTTGTGTTTTAAATATAAAATTACATAGAAATGAAAAAATATATTATCGTTGCATTACTTTTAATAATGGGAATTAGCAGCAACGCACAAAAAAATGAAGTAAAATTAGATATTTTTGATTTGATTGCTTTTAAAGCTTTAGATGGAACTTATCAGTATATCATTAATGAAGAATCTGCTGTTGGTCTTTCTATTTTTGGATCTTTGGCTCAGAAAAAAAATATTTTTAATTATAGAGAAGATTTTACCATTACTCCTTTTTACAGACAATACTTTCCTGTTGGTGCCATGGAAAATGTTTTTGTAGAAGGTTTTTTTGCAATTAATAATGGTACTGGACCTAGCGATGATGGATTGCGAACCGTAAAATATACAGATGGTGCTTTTGGCTTGGCTGGTGGAAAAAGCTTTATTAGTCCAAGAGGATTTGTATTGGATATTTATGTTGGTTTGGGTAGAAATTTATTTGAAAGTGAAGGCGCTCCAAATTTAGTACCAAGATTAGGTATTAATACTGGTTTCCGTTTCTAAAAAATAACATATATAAGTATAAAAGTGTGGTATTTTACTACACTTTTTTTATTCTAAATAAACATGATTAAAAAAAATAGAGCTCAAATAGTTGAATTTATTATTCATAAAGTTGGTAACAAATACAATAGTACCAGAAATGTTTTTTCGGATAAAACACTTTTGTTCGATGAAGGTAGCTACCCTTTAATGTTTAATTTTCTATTAAAATCGTTTACAAATCTTACCGAAAGTTATCGCTTTCATCACCATGCAGATGTTAGTTTAAACGAAATGAATAGTTACAGTCAATCGCTTTTTAATAATGAAGGTGATTTTATAGAAGTTTCACAAAATATTGTAAAACACTTATTTGAGCAATCCACTTCTGCCAATATTAAAACTGGCGATGTAATGATTGTTCGTTTTGCAGATATCGAAATTAATGATGTGCTTACAGATGCAATTGGTATTTTTAAAATTGAAAATAAATCGGAATTTTTTCAGACGTATATTGAGGATGGACAAATTGAATTAATGCTTTTAGAAGGTATTAGTACTAAAAAACTAGACAAAGGTTGCCTAATAATAAATACTACCGATGCTGAAGGTAAAATTGTTTTAAGTGTTGACAATAACAGCTACGATGCGCAATACTGGATTAAAAAATTTTTACAAATAAAACCTGCAGATGATAGTAATAGCCATACCAAAAATTATATGGAATTCTGTGCTTCTTTTTCTGAAGAAGTAATCAAAGAAAATTTTGGCAAAAAACAACAAAGTGAGTTTTTAGCAAATACGGTAGATTTCTTTAAAGAAAATGAAACCGTTAGTGTAGATGAGTTTAAACAAAATGTTTTTGAAGAAGAAAAACATATTGAATTATTTGACGATTATAAAAAACAATACGAGTCGGAAGAAAATATTGTACTTAGAAATCAGTTTTTTGTTTCGGATAAAGTGCTAAAAAAAGAAAAGAAAAATTTTAAATCCGAAATTAAATTAGACACACATATTTCTATTAAAATTGATGTCGATTCGCCTGATGCTGCTTCTTATTATCTAGAACGTGGCTTTGATGATGAAAAGAAAATGTTTTTTTATAAAGTGTTTTTTAATGAGGAGAAATAGTTGCTAAATGTTGGATGTTGCCCCGAAGTCTCGGGATTGGAATTTGAATGTTGGGTTTTGCCCCGAAGTCTCGGGATTGGAATTTGAATGTTGGGTTTTGGATTTTGAATGTTGGGCTTTAGATTTTAGATTTTGCGTTTTGGATTTTGAATTATAGCTGTCTCGTCCTGAAATAGGTTAACTCGAAAAGTCAACAAAAATTAAGACGATGCATAATTATAATAACAAAAGAAGTTCTATAGGAATATAATAACACTGTTTTGGCAAAACAGCTTTGCCTAGGACAACTTTTCTTGTAAAAAAGTACAACTACTTTTTTATCGAACCTTAGTAATTTATAGCTTTTACTGCTTTAACAACAGCTACTATCGCCACATTTTTTATTCTCTTGAATTGGTGGACAAGCTACCGTTCCATAAGAACAATACACACAACAATCGCCTTGCTTTGGCTTTAAAATGGTCTTGCAATTTTCGCATTCGTAAAAGAATTCACATGCATCTGTTGGCATTTGTTCTTCTTTTTTATGTCCGCATTTTGGACAGGTAATTGTAGATTGTAGTTCTATTTTCATGATTATTTTATTTTATATCCTGTAGTTTTTATTGCTTCTTTAATTTGTTTCTCTGTTGTTTTTGATTGGTCAAAAATAATATTAGTTGTTTGTTTTTTATAGGATGTTTCTACCGAGACAATTCCTTTTAATTTTTTTACTGCATGGTTAATATGTATTTCGCAAGATTTGCAAGTCATTCCCTCAATATTAAAATGCAAACTGTCTAATTTCTGTTTATTTATTTGTACCGCACTTGTTGTTTCTTTTGGATAAAAGGTATTTGCATAATACGGAAATGTTGTTGTAAGTAATACAAAAATAGTAAGGATTGCTAAAAATGTTTTGGACTGTAAAAAGGTTGTTTTTTTAGTTTTACAATCACAAGTACAATCTGGTAATTTTGGCTTTTTTAATTTTTGATACCATGCGTAACTTAAAACTACAATGGTTATCCATAATAAATAAGGTCGAAATGGTTCTAACCAAGAGAAAGATGCTGCAATACCTGTTGTTCCAGAAATTAATGCTAAAATTGGTACAATACAACAGAGCGAAGATGCTATACCAGTTACCACACTTGTTAGTATTAATTTATAGTTGTTTTTCATTTGTTTCTAGTATTTTATTACGGAGTAAATCGTTATCTATCAATTTAAAGAAAGGTGTAAACATATCTTCATATTTTGGTAATAGCGAATAAAAAATGGTTTGCTTGTTTCTTGTTGGTTTTATTATTCCTCTGTCTTTTAATTTTCTAAGATGTTGCGATATGGCAGAAATTTGCATAGATAGTATATCGCTTAAATCACAAACGCATAATTTTTCTTCTTTACTCAAAAAATATAAGATTTGTAAGCGTACTTTATTTCCTGCTAATTTTAGTGCACTAGATAGTAATTCAAAAGAATCATCTAATGCTAAAATGGTGTTTTTACAATGGTTAATTTGTGTTATATTAGCATCTTCTCTTATGCAAGTGTTGTTTTTCATAATACAAATATATAGTTATTTTAGTATTTAAGCAAATACTAAAATATAAATGAATGATGAATTTAAATTATGAGTGCTGAGTTTTGAATTATGAATTAATAAAAAAACGGACAACAACTAATTAGGAGAGTTCAAGAGGAATATAATATGTATAGTAGCGCTGTTTTGGCAAAACAGCGCAACGCAAAACAGCTTTACCCAAGACGTTTTACACAAACAGTACCACCTAAAATGTTTTACTTATTATAAGATTGCTATTATTTTTTATCGGACAATATAGTATTTGAAAAATTTAATCTTTTTTGTAAAAAAAATTACCTCATAATATTATACCTGTCTCTTATACACATCTCGAGCCCACGAGACCA
>WFMU01000166.1 GCA_015488935.1 Flavobacteriaceae bacterium
GTAGTGTACTATTCCATAATTGTATTTACTAAGGTATTCTGTTTGTATTAAATCATAAACCACTTCGTAATTTTCTACTTCTGCTATTCCTAAAACTACTGGTGGATGTTTTGTTTCTTCACTACCAATGGTTTCTATTGCTCTTGCTAGTCGTTTTACTTTCTTTTTATATCTTCTTGGTGTCCATTTTTTTTCACCTTCTGGTGTAAAATCGTCATCATCTGTATCTGGGTCATCAATAGTATCAAATAAATTTTCTAAATTATAAAATGCTACGGTGTATATATCCTTTGGGGTTTCTGTCATGTTTAATTTTGGCTTAAGAAAATTAAAATTACAAAAAATAATACTATTATTTTGTCTGTGTTATAGTTTTTTATTTTGTATTAGCAATAATTTCATATTTAGCCTACCTTTGCGGTATGATGGATAGTAAAAAAAATCTTGAAAAAATAATTTTAGTTGGTGTTATCACCCAAGAGCAAAACGAAGAAAAATCGAAAGAGTATTTAGATGAACTAGAATTTTTAGCTTTTACTGCTGGTGGAACTGTGGTAAAACGCTTTCTTCAAAAAATGAGTAAACCAGATACCAAAACTTATATTGGCTCTGGTAAGTTAGATGAGATTGCTACGTATATGGTTAGCAATAATATTGAAACTGTAATTTTTGATGATGAATTAAGTCCTTCGCAAGGTAGAAATATTGAGCGTGTACTCGATTGTAAAATTTTGGATAGAACCAATCTTATTTTAGATATTTTTGCGCAACGTGCACAGACTTCCTATGCTAAAACACAGGTAGAATTGGCACAATGTCAATATTTACTTCCTCGTTTAACGCGTTTATGGACACACCTCGATAAACAAAAAGGTGGTATTGGAATGCGTGGTCCTGGAGAAACAGAAATTGAAACGGATAGACGTATTATTCGCGATAAAATTACTTTACTCAACAAAAAATTAAAAACCATTGATAAGCAAATGGCGGTACAACGAAAAAATCGTGGTAAAATGGTTCGTGTTGCTTTGGTTGGTTATACCAATGTTGGTAAATCTACTTTGATGAATGTGGTTAGTAAATCTGATGTTTTTGCAGAAAACAAACTGTTTGCTACTTTAGATACTACGGTTCGGAAAGTGGTAATTAAAAATATTCCTTTTTTATTAACGGATACAGTTGGTTTTATTAGAAAACTGCCTACACAGTTGGTAGAATCGTTTAAATCTACTTTAGATGAGGTTCGTGAAGCGGATTTATTATTACATGTTGTGGATATTTCTCACAAAAATTTTGAAGATCACATTGCTTCGGTAAATACCATCCTAACAGATATCAAATGTAATGATAAACCAACTTTAATGGTTTTTAATAAAATTGATGCTTATACACACGAAACAATTGATGCGGATGATTTGGTTACCGAAAAATCTAAAATTCATTATACTTTGGAGGAATGGAAGAATACTTGGATGAACAAAACAGACAATCAAGCTATTTTTATTTCTGCACTAAATAAAGATAATTTAGAGCAATTTAAGGAAGTGACTTACGAAGCAGTAAAAGCAATTCATAAAACGCGTTTTCCGTACCATGATTATTTATATACGGAGTATGATGAACATGGAAATGTTTGATATTTATAGAATGGCTATAATAATCTTTACATAAATATATTTTTAGAAACAAAATAAAAAGAGAGTTCCGAATTAACGAAACTCTCTTACACAGCAATTCTTTCTTTTACGGATTATTTAGTAAAAATAGTTCTTAATTGCTCCACTACATTACCACTGCCTGAAACGGAAATCTCTCCTATTTTATCTGCTATTTTTTCTACGTATTCCATTTCTTTTAACTTGAATAACATGGCATTATCTTCCATTAATTTTGCTGTATTTAGCAAACTTCTTGTAGATGCTGTTTCTTCTCGTCTGGTAATCACATTTGCTTGTGCTTTCTTTTGAGCAATCAATACTTGATTCATAATATCTTTGATTTCTCCTGGTAAGATAATATCTCTAATACCTGAATCTAATATTTTAACACCTAAAGAAACTGCTTTACTAGCAACTGTTTTTAAAACTTTTTCTGCTACAGATTCTTTGTTTTCTAATAATTCGTCTAAAGTAACTGCGCCTATATATTCTCTTAATGCTAATTGAATTAAAATATACAATTGCTTTTCGAAATTTTTATTTTCTATCAAAGCTTTGTCAATATCTGTTACTTTATACTGTGCGTAGAAATTAATTCGCAATGCCGTTTTGTCTTTAGTCAACATTTCTTGTCCAGAGATTTCTAATTGAATATGTCTTAAATCTACTTTTTCAACGTTTATTCCAATGGTATTTTTCCAAAAGTAATACACGCCACTAGTTAAAACTTTTTCTTTTTTTCCATCTAAAAACAAGATTGCTTTTTCGTAGGATTCTACTACATAAACTCGAATATATTGTAGCATTTCGGCTTTTGTTAAAACAGATTTATCTATTGATTCTGTAATTTCAACGTTACTCAAATCTACTTTTGTAAACGTATAATTATTCGTTTTACTTTTCCAAAATGCATATTTTCCAGCCTTTAAAACACCTTTAAATATTTTGTTTTCGTATTTTAAGACGATTTCATTATCTAATACATGAATTACTTCTAGCATATCAGACAATTGGTTGTCTTCTAATAACAATTCTAATTTTATTGGCGCAAAAAATTCATTAGATATACTATAAATATATACTTTTTCATTAAAAGACAACCAATAGTTTCCTTCTGTTAATACGCGATTATAGTTTCCTCTTTTAAAAACTAAACCAACTTTTCCTTCATTAATTCGTACTCTTTTCATTTTATTTAATTTACTTGTTATTATTCTTTTTTTGTAAAAGAAGTCTAAAACAAATCCTCTTTTAAAAACGGAAGTTTAATTAAGAGATATCTTTTATAGTTAGTTTTTAAAGG
>WFMU01000167.1 GCA_015488935.1 Flavobacteriaceae bacterium
ATCCATAGCAATACCATTAATTGTATTATTTTTATTTAATATTAAATTAGACATTAAATTACCTGTTTTTTTACCACCAATTTATGCAACAATAAATGCAATTACAGCATTCTTATTAATACTTGCAGTATGGGCAATTAAAAATAAACGAAAAACATTACACGAAAAACTGATGAAAACTGCCATTGGATTATCGGTACTTTTTTTAACACTATATATTTTACACCATGCAACATCGAGCGACACCCACTTTGGAGGCGAAGGAGCCATTAAATATATTTATTTTTTTATACTAATTACACATATTTTATTATCTGTACTTGTTATTCCATTTGTATTAATTACCTTTGTAAGAGCTTTAAATAATGATTTTATAAAACATAAAAAAATAGCTAGAATTGCGTTTCCGCTATGGTTATATGTTGCTGTAACAGGTGTAATTGTCTATTGGATGATTTCGCCTTATTACATACACTAAAATGCAAAAAATAAGAATAACACTTTTATGGATACTTAGCCTACAATTCGCAAACGCCCAATGCGCTATGTGTAAGGCAGTTGTAGAAAACGGAGACAATAAAATGGCAGAAGGAATAAATACAGGAATAATCTATTTAATGCTATTTCCATATTTATTTTTAGCCTTAGGAATTTATATTTTTTTTAGAAGATATAAAAAGAGAAAAAATAAATTGTAACAAAAAAATAATTAGAACGTCATATTACTATAAATTTTATCCTAATGAATAGATTAATAATAGCCATCATTATATATATAATAAGCATTCAGTTTGGACATGCACAAAAAAAATGGACCTTACAAGAATGTGTAAACTACGCTTTAGAAAATAATATCTCTCTAAAAAAAGCAAAATTAAGTACAAAAGCATCCAAAGAAGATATTACCATTGCAAAAGCAAGATTACTACCTAACGTATCGGCTTCTGCTGCACAAAACTTTAGTACAGATTATAAATACAACCATACCAATCCAGCTAATAATATTGGAATTTCTGCTTCCCTGTCGTTATATAGTGGTGGAAGAAACAAACTATTAATAAAACAAACCAAAAATTCCATTCAATTAAATGAATTAGATACAGAAACATTACAAAGTAATATTTCGTTACAAATAGCAAACAATTACTTAAATGCCTTGTTTAATAAAGAAAATATTAAACTCGCAAAAGAACAAATAACAATTACAACCATTCAGCTCAATAAAATGCAAGAATTGATTGATGCAGGAGTTAAACCAAGAGCAGATTTATTAGATATTCAAGCAACACTAGCTACCAATAAAGAACAATTAACAACCTCCGAAAATGCCTTGGATTTATCGTTGTTAAATTTAGCACAACTCATTCAAGTACCATCGTCAAATTTTGATATTCAAGATGTAAATATTAACTTAGATAAAGCTATTTTAACCTATGCTAATTCCGATAAAATATACTTAAAAGCAGCAGAAACAAGACCAGAAATTAAAAAAGCACAATTAGATATTGAAAATGCAGAACTTGGTATTAAAATTGCAAAAACAAACCTTAAACCTACCATTAGCTTAAACTATGGTTTAAATTCGAATTACGCTTATGCATCGAGAGACTTTTATGGAAACAATAACCTGCTAAATAATTTTGGAAATCAATACTATAGAAATCACGGACATAGTTTGGGTATCTCTGCAAGATATACCATTTTTGATGGAAAAACGAACAGAGCAAATATTAATAAAGCAAAAATTAATAAAGAAATAATTGAACAAAACTTAGCAGACGAAAAATTGCGCTTACGCGAAACCATAGAAAGAGCCTATTTAGATGCCAAAGCCTCACTAAAACAATACGAATCTTCTTTAAGTTCGCTCAAAGCACAAGAAGAATCATTTAAAATAGCACAAGAAAGATATAAATTAGGAGCTATGAACTCCTTTGATTTTGACTTAGTAAAAAGCCGCCTTTTTAACTCTAAAATAGCTCTAATAAATGCCAAATATAATTTTGTGTTTAAAAGTAAAGTTTTAGACTTTTACTACGGAATTCCAATTGTAATCGAATAAAAGTATAAACAATGATATTATCAACAACAGACAACATTCCAAATAAAGAAGTAAAAGAAATACTAGGCGTTGCTAGAGGAAGCACCGTAAGAGCAAGAAATATTGGTAGAGATTTTTTTGCAGGTCTTAAAAATATTGTTGGTGGAGAAATTGAAGAATACACCAAACTACAAGCAGAATCTAGAGAACAAGCCATGCAAAGAATGCAACAAGATGCACAACGCTTAGGTGCAGATGCAATTATAAATATTCGTTTAGCAACCTCAATGGTAATGCAAGGATGCTCCGAAATTTTAGCCTACGGAACAGCAGTAAAACTAGGATAAATGTTTTTTAGAAACGTAATAATTTTTTTTTATATGTTATTTTTTGCCTTTGTCGGAATTGCTTTAATCTACCTGATAATTAAAAGAATTAAAAATAAAAAGAAAGAAGATTTTGAAAAACGAAGCAACTAACATCTTATAAAAAAATAATTGTAACTTTTATAATAAGTAAAGCTGTTTTGCAAAAAAAGCTTTACCCAAAACAACTGTTCTATCTACAACATAAACTTCCCCAATTTAGAGTTGGTTGTTTTTTATTAATACCAATTGAGAAGCAAAATACGTTATAAATAAATTAGAATATATTTTTCTTTTTTGAGGCATAAATTCTTTGCATAGCTATGTTTATGGGAATAATTTATAACAAAGAA
>WFMU01000168.1 GCA_015488935.1 Flavobacteriaceae bacterium
GATAAGATTAAAGCAGAGATTGCTACAAATGGTATTACCGAAAATGTTGTTGCTGATTTAAAAGCGCTTAGAGTAATGGTTGTTGCAGAAAATCAACCTTTACTAGCTAAAGTTATTCGTTTAACTTTTCAACATATTGAGACTCATGGTACTTTTAATGTTGCCATACCTGATGATGAACCAATTGAAGGTTTTGAAGATGTTGAAAGAGAAGAAACAGAAATAAATCCTATAGAGAGTTTGGAGTATCTTTTAGCAAATATGAGCGATATTTCTAATAAAATGAATGTTAGTGATATTAGAGCTTTTGTTACAGAACTTAAAGAAATAGCTGGAGAGAATTATTAAAAGCTTCATTTAAAAATTTGTTATAATAAACGATACTACGTGATTGAAAATTTGCTTTTACACAAATAAATTTTCAATTTCTTTTGGTATTCTGGTTAGTTTTTGTGTTTTTGCATCTAATAAACACCAAGTAGTTTCTGATTTTGCCAATAAAATAGTACCTCTATATATTTCTACTTTACGAATAGATTTTACTCCTTTTAGGGAAATAATCCACGTTTTAATGTGAATTTTGTCATTTAAAAAGGCAGGTTTTAAATAATCAATTTCGTGACGTATGGCTACCCAAATGTATTTTTTTTGAATTGCTTGAGAAGCTATCTTATTCCAATGTGCAATAGAAATATTATTTATCCATTGTAAGTAAACAATATTATTTACATGATTTAAACGATCGATTTCCGATTTTTTTACGATATAATTTTCTGTATATATGTGCATGATAAAACTAATTTATAAAAATAAAACAATAGTATAAGGTTATTTTACTATATTTATTGTTGTTGTTTAGAAAAAGAGGCAAGAAGTAAGAAGTAAGAAACAATATTTAAGACAGATGAACTCCCTTGGTTAGCGTTGTCCATTTTTTATTAATTCTTAATCTAAAATTCAACACCAACATCCAACCTCGAAACTTCGGGGCAAAACTAATACATATTGTTTTACAGTGTTTTATATAATAATACCTAAACTATTTCGTTTAAAGTAACAATTCCCCTCTTAAAAAAGATAGACAGAAACTTTGACTGTCTTTAAATGTTCAAAGAAAAAATAATTTAAAATTTTATTATTATGAAGAATTTAACAAAATTAAAAGGTACAAAAGTACTTAGTAAAACGGAACAAAAAGATGTTTTTGGAGGTGGTGGTTATGGGCAACATTGGGTTTTAAACTGTAAAGGTGTACCAAACGAAACTCCTTGTCCAAACGGATGTTGTGTTAAAGGGCAATGCGAACGCAGACCTACTGGCTCAGCATATTGCGGTAGAGGTAGTAGAACATAATTTTTTTGACCATTGTAGTGATAAAGTGCTACAATTGTTTTTAATATTACAGAAAATTTTTGACTATCAATAAAATAAAAAAATAATAATCTAAAATCATATATTATGAAGAAATTAGCAAAAATAAAGGGAACCAACGTCTTAAGTAGTATGGAGCAAAAAAGTATTCTAGGAGGTAATCCTCCAGGAGGTGTTTGTGCTGCTCCAAAGATTGAATGTTATAATCCATATACACATCGATGGAGCTGTGTGTACGAACAGAACTGTCCATAATTAAGGATAAAATTATAACATATAAACCGAAAACCATTATTAAAAAAAAACAATAATGGTTTTTTTAGGTTACTTTTGTATTGAAATAAAAACAAATAACAAAAAATGCCTGATTTTTCACCATTATTTGAAGCCATTGATAACAGTATAAAACGAGATGACTTTGTTAAAATAACACTAAGTAAACCATTGCATAAGCGTAATGAACTGGTTAATGTCTATATTCGATATATTTTAATAAAAGAAAAATCGCATCTTTCTTTTACTTATAGGTATAAAACAAATGATCAAGTAAAGAATTATGCTATTAGCGAAGCCAAAAAAGTGATTACTGAACTACTTTTAAATGCATTTAGATTTGCAACTTTATTTACATTGCAGGAAGATTTACAAGTTTTTGTTTCTAAAAAGAAAGTAGTATCTATTAAAAAGCAACATGCGAGTTTTAAAAATAAACCACCAGAAACACACAATCAACCTAAAGAGAGAAAAGTGACTACTGGTGCGTATTTAAAATATTTGGGTGTAAGCGATAAAGATGGAAATATTATTCATAAAATGGCAGATAAATATCGCCAAATTAATAAATATTTAGAAATTATTGATGATTTAGTAAGCAATGCAAAATTACCAAAGACGGTACATATTGTAGATATGGGCTCTGGTAAAGGATATTTAACCTTTGCTCTATACGATTTTTTAAAAAATAAAAAAGGATTTGATGTAGAAATAACAGGTATCGAATTACGACCAAAACTGGTAAACTATTGTAATGATATTGCAAAAAAATGTGGTTTTGAAAAACTAAACTTTGTCTGTAAAAGTATTGAAGATTATAACGAAAAACGTATTGATATTTTAATTGCATTACACGCCTGTGATACGGCAACAGATGATGCTATATATAAAGGACTACACGCTAAAGCAGAAATTATTGTAACAGCACCTTGCTGCCACAAACAGATTAGAAAACAATTAAAAGGAAGCGTACAAGAAAATCCAATATTAAAATATGGTATTTTTAAAGAGCGCCAATACGAAATGCTTACAGATACTATACGCGCCTTATTACTAGAAAAAGAAAATTACCAAACCAAAATTTTTGAGTTTGTCTCTAACGAACATACCAGAAAAAATGTGATGCTTGTTGGTAAAAAATCGACCAAAAAAACAAATACCGAACTTATACATACTAAAATTGAAAAACTAAAAGCAGATTTTGGTGTTACAGAGCATTATTTGGAAAAATTACTTAAACAGTAAAGGATTGAAGACTCTTGTTAC
>WFMU01000169.1 GCA_015488935.1 Flavobacteriaceae bacterium
CAATTTATAACCTTCCTATTTTTTAACAAAAAATAAAGAAAAAATAGTAGTAGCTTTACACCATAATATATACAAATGAAAAAAATAGTTTCAATTTTAATTATTTTATTACTTTTTGCCACTTTTCAAGGATGTAAGGTTAATTACTCGTTTACAGGTGGTAGTGTTGGTGAAGCAAAAACCATTAATATTCCATTTTTCCCAAATAATGCCAGTTTTGTTGAACCAACTTTAAGTCAAGAATTTCAGATTGCACTACAAGATTTATTTTTAAGACAAACTAATTTAAGCTTAACTAACGGAAATGCCGATTTAACTTTTGAAGGTGAAATTACACAATATCGCATTGTCCCTATTGCTGCAACTGCTGGGCAAACTGCTGCACAAAGTAGGCTTACCATTGGTATTAAAGTACGTTTTTTTAATGCTTTAAAAGAAGAAGATAATTTTGAAAAAACCTTTACTCATTTTTATGATTACGACGCTAACTCACAACTTACTGGAAGTGTTTTAGAAGATGCATATAAAGAAATATTTGAACGTATAACACAAGATATTTTTAATGAATCTATTGCCAAATGGTAAACAATACCAAATTAATTGCAATTAAAAAATTTAATTGGTATCCTTTGACTCTTTTTTTACTCGCTTTAATTGCAACAAATTAATTGGATTAATTACCAAGCCTCTTACATTATTCTGACTAAACATGGTTACTTCATCGTAATATAAATTTACTACTGGTGCTTCTGCAACAACAATACTATCCATTTTTTGATACAATTGATATCGTGCTTCGTTATTTATGGTTGCTATGGATTTCTCATACAATTTATCAAAAGTTACATTAGAAAAATGGGTGTAATTTGAACCGTTTGGCGTATGGAATTTACTATAAAAAAGAGATAAATAATTCTCAGCATCAGGATAATCGGCTATCCAACTTGCCCTAAACATTGGTAATTTTCCTTTAGATTTTGCTTGTCGCAATACCGATGGTGGTACAACTTCTACTTTTAGTTTTAAACCTAAATTATTCATTTCTTGCTGAATAAACTCACATAAATCTAAATATTGCGCATTGGTTGTTAGGGTAATTTCTGGATTTATATTACCTGTTTCTTTCTTATATTGCTGAATTAGTTCTCTTGCTTTATCAGGATTATAATCATATCCTTTTAAATTATTAAAACTTGGTAATCCTTTTGGTACAAAGCCATTTAAAGCAGGTGTTCCTATTCCATTTCGTAAAAAAGTAATCATTTTCTTTCGATCAAAACCATAATTAACTGCTTTCCTAATTAAGATACTTGCACTTGGATATTTTGTATCTACCTCTGCATAAAACCCTAAATATTCGGTATTTAAGTATGGTGATTTTTGCATGGTAATTTTTCCTTTATATTTTTCCCTTAATTCGCCAATTTCAGTTAACAAATCATCCTTATATGAGGCATCAATACTCGATAAAATATCTAAATTTCCTTGCACAAATTGCAAATATTCACTTTGCTTATCTGGCAAAAAAGTAATGGCAATTGCCTCTAAAAATGGCAATTGTTTTCCATTTTCTTTTTCGTAGTAATTGGTATTTTTTCGAAATACTAACTTGGTATTTTCAATCCACATTTTTTTATAAAACGGACCTGTTCCTATTGGATTCGAACGAAATTCACTACCATAATATTCTACAATTTCTTTTGGTACTACCGAGCAGTACTTCATTGTTAGTAATCCTAAAAATGGCGGAAAGGCTTTTTTTAATTGTATCTGAAAAACACTATCGTTCATCGCCTTAAAATAAGCAACATTATTCAACACCCATTTTCCTGGTGAAGCTACATTTTTATCTATCAGCCTATGAAATGAATACTCAAAATCTTTTGCACTTACAGTTCTTGTACTATCTTTTCCGAAAAGTACATGTTTGTGAAAATATACATCGTTACGCAATGTAAAATCTATCGTTTTTCCATCTTCAGAAATTTGCCAACTTTTAGCAATATCTGGTTTTACTTGTAAATTATTATCCAATTGTACCAATCCATTAAATAATTGATTGGTTGCCCAAATCTCTGCCTGTTTTCTAGAAAAAGCAGGGTCTAATGTTGTAATATTAGAATGCTCATTGTATTTAAAAACTTGATTTTCGGTGTATTTAGATTGTTTTTTTTGACAAGAAAGTAGTAGAATACCTACAATAAAAAGGTACATCTTTCCAATGAAAAAATAAGCTTTATATTTTGAATTTATTCGCAAGTTCGTCTAGTTTCTTTAAAATTACTTTCCAAAAGCATATTCACGCTTTACTTCGCAAATTTTTACCGAAAAACTATCGTACCATTTTTCTTTCCCTCCTTTTTTAGCTTCGGCATGACGTTCATTTATACTCCATGCTCTAATATCTTCCATACTTTCCCAATACGAAACCGTAATTCCATTTTTACCTTCTCTTACACTTTCAAAGCCAATAAATCCTTTTTGTTTTTTTACAAAATCATTCATTTGTTCTGCCATTTCTGCATAACCATCTGTATTTTCAGATTGTTTTGATGTAAATATTACTGCGTAATACGTGTCTTTTTGTACGTGTTTTGTCATTTTAATTATTTTTTAACATTGATGTATAATTATAAAACCAATTTATACATTCGTTCTGGTAGTTTTAAGTCTTCGCAAATATATTCTTTTACCAATTGAAAACCAGCTTTTTTTATAATATGTTCCGAAGCTTTATTTTTAAGGATTACTTCTGCCACCAATTCCTTCAATCCAAGTGCCTTACAATATTGAATTAGTCCTTGCATCGCTTCAAAAGCAAAACCATTATTCCAATATTTTTCTAAAAAACGATAACCAATCTCATCGTTATTCTCATCATCTTTAATCAGTGCAATAGTTCCTAAAAAAGCAGCATCCTTTTTTCGCACAACAGCCCAAACCCAAAAATCATTATTTGGTTTGGTATAAAAATCAATTACGCGCTGTAAATCTAATACATCTTCATCATACGATTTTGCTACGCCATCGGTATATTGCATTACATTTGGATTACCTTGCATTTCGTGAAAAGGGACAATATCGGATGTTTCTAATTTACGAATTAATAAACGCTCGGTTTGATATATCATAATAATGTAAAATATTTAAGAATACTACAAATAAACGAATAAACAAATTAACAGATAAACGTTTCAACAAATTAATTACATTTGCAGCATAAAAGTACACGAATGAATTCACAAAAAAAAGTCGCATTTTATACTTTAGGTTGTAAACTTAATTTTTCAGAAACATCAACTATTGCTCGTAATTTTGAAAAAGAAAATTTTGAGCGAATTGATTTTAACCAAAAAGCAGATGTTTATGTTATTAACACCTGTTCTGTTACCGAAAATGCAGATAAACGATTTAAATCTATCGTTAAAAATGCACTAAAACAAAACGAAGATGCATTTATTATTGCCATTGGTTGCTACGCACAACTGAAACCAGAAGCATTGGCAGATGTTAATGGTGTAGATTTAGTTTTGGGAGCAACCGAAAAATTTAAAGTAACTTCTTATATCAACGATTTAACAAAAAATAAGGTTGGTGAAGTACATTCTTGCGATATTAACGAAGCAAATATTTACGAAAGTTCCTTTTCTTATGGAGATAGAACACGTGCTTTTTTAAAAGTACAAGATGGTTGTGATTATAAATGTACATATTGTACCATTCCGCTTGCGCGAGGAATTTCACGTAGCGATACCTTAGAAAACGTTTTAAAAAATGCCGCTGAAATAGCAAAAAAAGACATCAAAGAAATTGTACTTACTGGTGTAAATATTGGCGACTATGGCAAAGGTGAATTTGGTAATAAAAAACACGAACACACTTTCTACGAGTTGGTTCAAAATTTAGATAAAGTAGCTGGTATTGAGCGTATCCGAATATCTTCTATCGAACCAAATTTATTAAAAGATGAAACTATAACTTTTGTGGCAAACTCTACTCGTTTTGTACCACATTTTCATATCCCTTTACAAAGTGGAAGCGATACTTTACTAAAAATAATGAAACGGCGGTATTTAAGAGAAACATATACAAATCGTGTTACTGCTATAAAAAAACAGCTACCAAATGCATGTATTGGTGTAGATGTTATTGTTGGTTTTCCTGGCGAAACAGATGAATTATTTTTAGAGACGTATAACTACCTTAACGAAATGGATATCTCGTATTTACATGTTTTTACCTATTCCGAAAGACCAAATACAGAAGCCATTACAATGGATGGTGTGGTACCAATTAATGTACGTAAAAAAAGAAGTAAAATGCTTCGAGGTTTATCTGTAAAAAAGAGAAGAGCTTTCTACGAATCGCAACTTGGAAACGAACTTACAGTACTATTCGAACAAGAAAATAAAGAAGGCTTTATTCATGGATTTACCGAAAATTATGTGAAAGTGAAAACTTATTGGAACCCAGAATTCAAAAATACCTTACAAAAAGTAAAACTTACCAAAATTGATGATGATGGTTTGGTTTTGGTTGATTTGAAGGTTTGAGGATTAACAAAATAAAAATATTTACATACAAACAATATGAAACAAATATATCTTTTTACGCTTTTTTTACTTATTGGAATTATTTCTTGTAAAAAAGAAAAACAAACCAGCCAAACTTTACCAATAGATAAACCAACCAATCTAACTGTAAAGTATGCCACTGGTTTTGCTATTAAACAATTTAAAGGATATAAAAAATTAATACTAAAATCGCCATTTTCAAAAGCAAAAAAACAGCAAGTTTGTATCTTAATTGAAGACAAAAATATTTTAGCATACACCGATTTTCATAATGTTAAAATGCTACAAGTTCCAATTAAAAAAATGGTGGTTACATCAACTACACATATTCCTATGTTAGAATTGTTAAACGAAGAAAATTCTTTAGTAGGTTTTCCGAATACTAAATA
>WFMU01000170.1 GCA_015488935.1 Flavobacteriaceae bacterium
AAGATTATTTCATTAACTTTTTAAATTTTCAATAATCTTCTCTTTGATTTTCAACTCTACTGCATTTGAAAAAATCTTTTCTTTTAAAAACTCATCAAAATTATTTACTACAAATAATGACACCTCTGTTATAGAGAATGCAACACCATCTTTTGTTAAAACTGTTGTTGGATTGCTTTTTACACCATTAATTAAATATTGCTCACTAACATTAAAGTATTTTGCAAGTATTTGTCTATTTTTAATGTTGGGTTTACTATTCTTATTTAACATCCGACTAATTGTTGACTCTGAAATCCCAGTTGATTTACTTACTTCGTATGAAGTTACTCCTTTCTCGCTTATAAGCTTACTTAATATCTCCCCAGTTCTCATCGTTATTTAGAATTGTTATAAATAGTGTTAGTTAAATAATTTTTTTACTAGTAATAGCGTTATACTTGCATAATACTTATAATATTTATTATTTAAACATCAAAAATGATATGCAAATATACAAAAACATCAAGTAGTAAACACAAAGTATTTGAAAGCAATTGATAAAATAGCAATAAAAATTGAGCAAATAAAAGTTTTGTTAGTAGAGATAGAAAAAGAATATTCTGTCCTTAAATATCCTAAAGAAACGAAAGTAATAAAAATGAAGAATAAACCGAGTGATGTTTTTTTGCAGACAGTTACTTCTATTTGCAATAGAAAAAAAATAAAAACTTTTTAACAGCATAAAAAAACCAAACAACTCAAACGTACTGCAAATACTCGTTGTTTGGCTAAATAACAATCATCCAATTTAATTGAATAATCCTTACAAAAATAATGACTACACCTAAGAATAACAACAAAACAACCCATTTTCTAACATTAGAATAAACAACATCGAAGCAAGGACACCGAAACCGATATTTTTTAACGCAGATGATAAAAATATGTTTCGGTAACCTTCTTTTTTTGGCATAAATATAAATGCGCTGCAAACGCAAAATAATAATTATCAATTTTTAACTATGGACGTTTCCAAAGAACAAGTACAGGCTTGGTTTAAGCAATCGCAAGAACGAGCAAAGCAATTAAACCAACAAGAACCAACAAGCCCAACCCTATCCAATCCAGTACGCAAAATATACGCTACTGCAAACCAAATCAAAGATAAGACCCTTTATTTTGAGCCATACATTACAAAGAATGATTTTAATCAAACCATGCACAAATATAGAACGTACCGAAATGCATATAATATTTGGCGTGTTAAGCAAAATAAAGAAATAAAGATTTACAATGCAGAAGTACAAAAGAACTTACAATCTACAAAGCTAATTTTAAGCGATTTTAATCACATCCAAAGTTTTTTAACTAAGTGGCGATTAATCGAAAAAACGGAGGATTTTCAAAAAACAAAGCTAGATTATAACAAGGCGGTTATTGCTGCTAATGATAATTACGGTAAAAAGTTATTAAAGCAAAAAACCTTGTCAAAAATTGGTGATGCTTATAGCGATATTTTTGCAATCTTACTTGGATTTTATGCTAGTCAAATCCGAACCAAGACAACCAACCTAAGACAACAAGACCAATTATCTAGGCGAGTTTTAGCCAAATTAGACCTTAATTATACCAATATGGAAAAGCACCAAATAAAAGGAGTAAAAAAGGCTACTTGCACTATTAAAACCATACAAAACAGGATTAACGTATTTAAGGATGCAGGAATAATACAAGGGTATAAGTTTAGAGGTAGCAGAACATCGGTTTTAATGGAGATAAATCCAAAAATTTTAACGGTTTCCGATGTAAATCCGTACAATCGTGAAAAGTCTATAAATCAATTAATTATATCGAGTGATGCGAAAAATTTACATAATATTAGTGATAGTAAATTTAGTAATACTAAAATAAATCTTAAAAGAAACAAAAAAGCGGATTTCCTTAATGCGTGTCCTGCAGACGGCTTACTAAATTATCGAAGCAAGGAAATTCCAAAACAGTACAAGCCGAGAACAGAAGAAAAAAGAAAAAAAATTGCGCCAAAAAAAGAAAAGGATTTAAAGAGCGTTTTAACGAGTTATTACAATTTTGGTAATCAATTACAGGAGCAACAACCAAAAATACCGCTACTAGAGATAAAAGACCTTGAAAAAGAAAAAGATTTTGGTTATTTAGACAGAGAACAATATACAAAGCTCGTTATTGAGCAATTAGTACTTCTAGCATATCATCTAATATTTAAAAATCACAAGTACATTAAGGTTTATTCTGGCAATGTACAAAACACTTGCAAGATGCTTGAGCAACGTTTTAAAGTTAACGGTTTTTATCTTAAAAAAGCGGTAATGTTTAAGACTTATTCCAATTGGTGCAATGTTATTAAACAAGCAGATAAACAGATAAAAAAGGCAGGATATGAAAAAACTCTAAATCTATTTGATTGGTTCGATGCTACTCGTAAAAATAAAGAAAGTGGCGGCATCCATTATGTTTTTTTGAAGTATCACATAAGAAAAAAAGACCAGGAGCATAAAATTAGTGCTTATCAGAAAAAACGAAATAGACAGTTAGCCAATGCAGAGCGAAGAAAAGCCGAGAGATACAACCGAATGTTTGCTAATGCTATAAACAGATTTAAGTTAGGAAAGTATAAAACTCTTGACCAATTATATCTCTATGTACTGCATAATCTACCAAAAAAATATATGAACAAGTATAATTATTTAGTGGCTAATAACAAGCTACAAAATACAATTACACCCAACTATTAAAACAACCTCTTATGTCTAAACCATTGTTTGATAAAAATAGTTCTAAGGTTAAAATGGTGTTTATGCTTAAAAGCGGAAATAATCAGTTAAAATATACCAATATTAACGGTAAATTATGTAACCCTGTACGATACAATTATACTAACTTAAACAAATACGGTAAGTTTAAAATCGCTGAAAAAATGTTAAAATCGCCAACAATCAAAAATTCCCAAGAATATAAAAATGCAAATTGTATTTTGTTTTATGATACCTTAACAGGGTCACAATTTCACAAAGTAAATTTATAAAATCAGATGCAAAAATAAAACCCCAATTAATTAAAAATTAATTGGGGAAAATTGCTATGAAAAAGTTAATTAGCCCTAGACTAATTAATTTCAAGTCAAATATAGATATTTTTTTTTGATTTTTTGAAATTTATTTTTTTGAAAAATGTTTATAC
>WFMU01000171.1 GCA_015488935.1 Flavobacteriaceae bacterium
ATTTTAAAAGAGCTTCGTTTGATTCACCATCAAATAGATAATATAGATACTAAAAAAGAAATAAAAGTACGTAATCTAAAACTAAGTAAGGTAAATATAATAAACCCAACAACACCAAAAAATATAAAAGAACGTTTTAGAATTGCTGTAAATGAATTTAGACAGAAAATAGATATTGAGCGTAAAATAATGCATAGCAAGATTGCGTAGTATATAAATTAGTTCATATCTTCTATTGTTATTTTAAATCTAAATCTATACCATTTTTAGTTTTATAAATTTATATTTGCAGTAAACTAAAAAGCCTTGAGCAATACAGAAAATGCAGCTACATATAGGCTGATTGCCTCAAAATTTGAAAAATCTAACAAAACAAAACAGATTATTCAAGTATTAAAACAAGACAAGCAACAAATTCAAATTGCGAATTTGGTTGGCTCGTCTTTGTCTTTTTTGATTTCGGAAACCTTTAAAAAAACAGACAAACCGTATCTTTTAATTTTTAATGATAAAGAAGAAGCTGCCTATCACCTCAACGATTTAGAGCAACTTTTAGGAGAAAAAAACCTGCTTTTTTATCCAGCTTCGTACCGTAGAGCATACAATCCAGATGTTTCTGAAGAAGAAACAGACAATGCTAATATTTTATTGCGCTCCGAAGTTTTAAACCGAATTAATTCGCGAAGAAAACCTGCCATTATTGTAACCTATCCACAAGCTTTATTTGAGCAGGTAATTACAAAAAGAGAATTAGAAAAAAATACGTTAAAAATAAATACAGGCGAAGAATTATCGCTCGATTTTATAAATGAAATGCTCTTTGAATTTCATTTTAATCGTGTAGATTTTGTTTCGGAACCTGGAGAATTTGCAGTTCGTGGTGGAATAATAGACGTGTTTTCGTATAGCAACGACGAACCTTATCGAATCGAATTTTTTGGCGATGAAGTAGATAGCATTCGTACTTTTGACGTAGAAACACAACTCTCGATAGAAAAAATAAAAAAAGTGAGTATTTTGCCAAACGTGGCAAACAAAATGCTACAAGAAAAACGAGAAAGTTTCTTAAAATACATCAGCTCAAAAACTGTAATTTTTACCAAAAATACCACATTACTTAAAGATAACTTAGACAAACTTTTTGCTAAAGCAGAGCAACATTATGTAAATTTAAAGGGCGAAGTAAAACATGCAAGTCCAGCAACCTTATTTTGTAATGGAGATTTTATTTTAAAACAATTACAAGATTTTTCTTTAGTGAATTTCTCCAATTTAACAGGTTTTGGTAAGAGTTTTACTCCAAGTGAAACTCACCCATATAGTAGTCAGGGCTTCACTTTAAGTGAAACCCTGACTAAGTTTACATTTAACACCAAACCACAACCAAGTTTTAACAAACAATTTCCACTATTAATCGAAAATTTAGTAGAAAATAGTAAAGCTGGATTTACCAACTATATTTGTTGTGATAACGAAAAACAAGCCAAACGTTTTCACGATATTTTTGAAGATCAAAATCAAGAGATTCGTTATAAAACCATTGTTTTTCCGATGTATCAAGGTTTTATCGATATTGATAAAAAAATAGTTTGTTATACCGACCATCAGATTTTTGAACGTTACCACAAATTCCGTTTAAAAAATAGTTTTTCTAAAAAACAAGCAATTACACTTAAAGAATTAACACATCTTCAGATTGGTGATTATGTAACGCATATCGATCATGGAATTGGTCGTTTTGGAGGTTTGCAAAAAATAGATGTCGTTGGCGTTGGTGTAAATCAAGGTACAACCAATAAACAAGAAGCCATTAAATTAATTTATGGAGAGCGAGATGTCTTGTATATAAGCATCCATTCTTTACATAAAATTTCTAAGTATTCAGGTAAAGATGGAAAAGCGCCAAAAATCTATAAATTAGGTTCAGGTGCATGGAAAAAATTAAAACAAAAAACCAAATCTAGAATAAAACACATTGCCTATAATTTAATTCAGTTATACGCGAAACGAAAAATGCAAAAAGGCTTTGCTTATGGTCCAGATACCTTTATGCAACACGAACTAGAAGCCAGTTTTTTATTCGAAGATACACCAGACCAACTTAAAGCTACACAAGAAGTAAAAACCGATATGGAAAACGAGCGTCCAATGGATAGATTGGTCTGCGGTGATGTTGGTTTTGGTAAAACTGAAATTGCCATAAGAGCAGCTTTTAAAGCGATAGATAATGGTAAGCAAGTAGCCATATTAGTGCCAACAACGATTTTGGCATTTCAGCATTATAAAACATTTACGGAGCGTTTAAAAGATTTTCCTGTAAGTATCGATTATCTGAATCGTTTTAGAACTACCAAACAACGAAACGAAGCCATTAAAGGTTTGGCAAGTGGTGCAGTAGATATTATTATTGGAACACACCAATTGGTAAATCCGAAAGTAAAATTTAAAGATTTAGGTTTGCTAATTATTGATGAAGAGCAAAAATTTGGTGTTGCTGTAAAAGACAAACTTAAAACCATTAAAGAAAATGTAGATACGCTTACTTTAACAGCAACTCCGATACCACGAACTTTGCAATTTTCGTTAATGGCAGCTCGTGATTTATCGATTATTGCTACTCCTCCACCGAATCGACATCCAATTGAGAGTAATGTAATTCGTTTTAACGAAGAAATTATTAGAGATGCTGTACAATATGAGATTTCTCGTGGTGGACAGGTATTTTTTATTCACAATAGAATTGATACTATTACCGAAGTTGCTGGTTTGGTACAGCGATTAGTTCCTAATGCTAAAATTGGTATTGGTCACGGTCAGATGGAAGGTAAAAAATTGGAAGCATTAATGTTTGCTTTTATGAATAACGAATTTGATGTACTGGTTTCTACAACCATTATTGAAAGTGGTTTAGATGTACCAAATGCCAATACTATTTTTATTAATAATGCCAATAATTTTGGCTTATCAGATTTACACCAAATGCGTGGTCGTGTTGGGCGTTCTAACAAAAAAGCATTTTGCTACTTTATTACGCCACCATATCACATGATGAGTACCGATGCTCGTAAACGTATTGAAGCACTAATTTTATTTAACGAACTTGGTAGCGGAATTAATATTGCAATGAAGGATTTGGAAATTCGTGGTGCAGGTGATTTACTTGGTGGAGAACAAAGTGGTTTTATTAATGATATTGGTTTTGATACCTATCAGAAAATTCTAAACGAAGCTATTTTAGAATTAAAAGAAACCGAATTTAAAGAGTTGTATAAAAATGAGCAAAACGATTCTATAAAGTCGTATGTAAAAGAGGTACAATTGGATACGGATTTTGAAATTTTAATTCCAGATGACTATATTTCTATTATTTCAGAACGGTTAACACTTTACGAAGAATTGAGTATTATTGAGCCAGAACCTTCTGGAGAAGAAGAATTAGTAGCATTTGAAAAAAATATGATAGACCGTTTTGGCGAAATTCCTACGCAAGTAGTAGATTTATTTAATTCTGTTCGTATAAAATGGTTGGCTCGTGAATTTGGTTTGGAAAAAATTATCCTAAAACAAAAACGAATGTTAGGGTATTTTGTGGGAGACCAACAAAGTGATTTCTATCAAAGTGATTATTTTACAAGAATACTCAATTATGTACAAAAAAATAAAACTACCTGTGTAATGAAAGAAAAACAAACCAAGCAAGGGTTACGTTTGCTAATTACTTTTATTAAAATTGATAGTGTTACAAAGGCTTTGGAGGTTTTACGTGCAATTTAAAACAGTTACTATTTCATTACTCTATTTAGTATCTTATTGTAAATATATTCCCTAGAATTAAATTGAATTATTTTAACCTCTTTCTCTTTAGTTAAAGATTCGTTTGTAGGAAACTCTAGTTTTAATTGATTTACTTTCTTTACAGTAGTATGTTTTTTTGATTGATTCATTACAATAAATTCTTGTTTTTTAAATCTTTTGTTACTTCTTTCTCTAAAATTGGAATCGCTTGTAAAGATAACGTTTTTTTTGGTTTATTATTTTTATGAGAATGTTTTATTTTTTTTCCCTTGTCTTTTCTTTTATCACTCATTCTAAAAAAGTCCAAATATCTTCTTGGTGCAACTCCATCAAACATTAATATCCTAACTTTTTTAGTTTCTGTTTCATTTTCAGAAATAGAATCAAAATGAAGTTTTACAGCCAAACTCTTTCTATAAGGTTCAATATAATATACATCTTTTATTCCTGCCGCAATAATATGTCTTGCACAATTGTGACATGGGTAGGTGGTACAATAAAGTTTACCATTTATTATTCTATCACCTGACTTTTGACAACCTAAAATTAAAGCCAACATTTCTGCATGTACAGCTCTTGAAAACTCAATTAATTCTTTAATTCTAGATTTTTTTACAATTTTTATAAGTAGTTCCTTTTTTTCGTTTAATACTATTTTTTGATCTATTAACTCTTGAACTAAATCTTTAGTTATACTATTTTTTTCTCTATCATTAAAACAAAACCCATCTTTTACGTTCATACATCTTTTATCTAGTTTAGAACTATCTTTACCGTACTGATAAACTCCTCCTCCAATTTTTGGAACATCATTCCATCCAACAGATAAAATTTCTCCTTTACTATCCGTTATTGATGCTCCAACTTGTCTACTCAAACAAGCTGAATTTCCAGCAGCAGAATAAGCTGAGTGCATTGCTGTTTCGTGTTCAGTAGGTGTTTCAATATTTGAATTAAAAATTAAGTTTAAATATCTATCTATTTTTGGATTTATTATTTTTGAAGAATTATCTTCAATTCGCATAAAAAAATCACTCTCAGAAAATGTATCTGTAACTTTTTGCCCGAAATTTAATTCTTCCCCAGAATCTCTATCTATTAGTTTATGAATTTCTTCTAATTTTAAGCCTTTTTCATTTTTTAAATTTTCGATTCTTAAATC
>WFMU01000172.1 GCA_015488935.1 Flavobacteriaceae bacterium
GTATTCTTTTATATATTTATCGGCATTTTTATGTGTTACTTTTGTATCGAGTTCTAAAACTATTTGCTCTTTTTCATTAATCGCTTTTTCAATGTCATTTATAAAACAACGCATGGTTATTTGGATGGATCTTTCTTCTTTATCAAAATTTATTTTGGTTAAACTCAAATGAAATTTATGCATGGTAAATGCAAAAATTGGAAGTATTAAAATGTAAACTAGCTTTTGTTTCATACGGTTTCAAAATTACAAAAAACATACCAAGTTTTATTTTATAAAATTAATTTATCGAGAAGTATTGCTGTACCAATAGTTGCCTTTTCTGCAATTACTGTTAAATTACTAAATCGATTTTTAGAAATTATTGGTTTTGGATCTATAAAATAAATTGATGTATTTGGCTTTATATAGTCTATTAAACTTGCTGCTGGATAGACTTGCATGGAAGTTCCAATAATTACTAAAATATCGCAATCTGCAACAATTGCAATGGCTTTTTCTAACATTGGCACTGCTTCTCCAAACCAAACAATATGCGGTCTTAACTGAAATCCATTTGGACATTTATCGCCAAGGTTGATATCTGTTTTACACTCGTAAATTTCTTCCGAGTTCAATATATTTCTAGATTTTAACAATTCGCCATGCAAATGAAGTACATTTTTACTTCCTGCTCTTTCATGTAAATCATCTACATTTTGCGTTACTATTTGTACTTTATACTGTTTTTCTAAACGTACCAAATTGGTATGTGCAGTATTTGGTTTTACAGTTAATAATTGTCTTCTTCGTTGGTTGTAAAAATCCAATACCAATGCCGGATTTGCTTTAAATCCTTCTGGAGATGCTACTTCCATTACATCGTGTCCTTCCCACAAACCATCGGCATCTCTAAAGGTTTTTATACCACTTTCGGCAGAAATTCCTGCGCCTGTTAAGATTACTATTTTTTTCATTTGTTTTTACTATTCCGCAAAGATACATTAAGAATTCTCAAAGTAATACAAAGTTTTTATATTTGTAGTATGAAGAAATTTATTTGGATTACCTTACTACTTACTTTTGGATGCAATACAACTAAGCATTCTATTTCAAAAGAAACAACAATTAAAATTGTTAGCTCAAAAAATATTAAAATTTACGAGCAAAATCGTTATGGTCAAATCGGTCCTTGTGAACCTAGTATTTGTATTAATCCAAAGAACACCGATAATATTGTTGCTGGTTCTGTTCTTAATTTTGCACACCATTCTTTAGATGGCGGTAAAACATGGAAAACCCAACATTTACAATCTACTTATGGTGTTTTTGGCGACCCTTGCATTGTTGCAGATACACTTGGTAATTTTTATTATTTTCACTTATCTGACCCTGAGGGCACCAATTGGATGAGTGCTAAAATTTTAGACCAAATGGTTGTTCAAAAGTCTATAGATGGTGGCAAATCATGGTCTAGTGGCACTAGTATCGGAAAAAATATTGCTCCAAAACAACAAGATAAAGAATGGGCTACTGTAAATTCTTTGAATAATGAAATTTATTTGACTTGGACAGAATTTGATAAATATGGAAGTAATGATAAAAGACACAGGTCTCGAATTCTCTTTTCAAAATCTAAAAATCAAGGAAGTAGTTGGAGTTCTCCTACTATTTTAAGTGAAATTGAAGGAAATGCTCTTGATGATAATAAAACCGTAGAAGGTGCTGTTCCTGCTGTTGGTATCCACGGTGAAATCTTTGTCTCGTGGAGCATGAATGAAAAAATTTATTTCGACAGAAGTTTGGATGGTGGAAAAACTTGGCTTAAAAAAGATATTGTAGCAACCAATCAACCTAATGGCTGGAGTTTTGATGTTCCTGGTGTATCTCGTGTAAACGGAATGCCTGTTACTTGCGTAGATATTAGCAACAGTAAATTTAAAGGTACCATATATATTAATTTTTCTGACCAAAGAAATGGAAAAAATAACACCGATATTTTTTTAATAAAATCTACCGATAATGGTACAACTTGGTCTAAACCTTTACGTGTAAATACCGATAACACAAAAACACATCAGTTCTTAACTTGGATGAGTGTTGACCCAAAAACTGGATTTATTTATATTATTTATTACGACCGTAGCAACTACCCAGATACACAAACCGATGTAGTTCTTGCTATCTCTAAAGATGGAGGTGCTTCGTTTACTTCTACTACCATTTCGGAGAAACCTTTTGTTCCACAAACAAAAATATTTTTTGGCGATTACAATAATATTAGTGCTTACAATGGTATTATTAAACCTATCTGGACTAGATACGAAAATGGAAAATTAAGTGTTTGGACTAGCTTAATTGAGACCAATAAATAATTGATTTTTTTCATTCCAATAAACACAATAAAATCTGTCTCTTATACA
>WFMU01000173.1 GCA_015488935.1 Flavobacteriaceae bacterium
GTATAATTTTTTAATTAACTAAACATTAATTTTCATGAAAAGATTCCCAACGAAAAGAATTGTTACAAAAAGAAGTATTTTTAGCGTAAATACGCAAATTTTAAAAATATTTTTACTCCTGTTTTTTGTAACTCTTTCTCAAATTAACGCTACAACAAATACATTAGCCAATCAACAACAAGAAATAAAAGGAACCGTAAAAGATTCCGATAATTTTCCATTATCTGGAGTAAATATTATTGTAAAAGGAACGACCACAGGTACACAATCCGATTTTGATGGTAACTATACCATAAAAGCCAGAAAAGGCGATGTATTGCAATTTTCTTTTATAGGAATGAAAACAGTATCCGTAACTGTTGGATCTAGTAACAGAATTAATATAACAATGGAAGATGATGCAAATGCATTAGAAGAAATTGTTATTGTAGGTTATGGTTCGCAAAAGAAAACCAACGTAACTGGATCAATTTCCTCTGTAAAAGCAGAAGATTTGGTAAGTATCCCAACTACTAATGCTGTACAAGCATTACAAGGTAGAGCAACAGGTGTTAGTATTATTAATGGTGGTTCGCCAGGAGCATCGCCAACAGTTAGAATTAGAGGAATTGGTACTTTAGGAGATAACACTCCTACCTATGTAGTAGATGATGTAATAACAAGCGATATCTCTAGTTTAAGTGCCAATGATATCGAATCTATAAGTGTCTTAAAAGATGCTTCTACTACAGCTGTTTATGGTTCCCTAGGAGCAAATGGAGTGATAGTGATAAAAACTAAAAAAGGAAAAAGAGGAAAAACAATGTTAGGTTTTAATAGTTATGTTGGAACACAATTTAAACCAAAAAAACAAGATTTATTAAACTCAGAACAGTATGTTTCTTATATCTCAGATATGATTTTAAATGCAGACCCAAATGCAGCATTACCAGTTCGATTTTCAGATACCAATTTTATTAGAAACGATGTAGATTACCAAGAAGCTATTTTTCAAACAGGTCTAACAAGTAATTACGAATTGGTAGCATCTGGAGGAACAAAAAATGCAACATTTAGATTATCTGGAGGATATCAAAAACAAGATGGTGTTTTAATAAATACCTCTTTAGATAAATATAATACAAGACTAAGTAGTAGTGTTTCTAAAAGTATTTTTGAATTAGGAGAAAATTTTTCATTTACTTATAGACAACAAAACCCATTGATAAATGCAAATAGTGTATCTCCAATAGAAAATGCATTTAAAATGGCACCATACCTTCCAATATACGATGCAAACAATATAGGAGGATATGGAGAGTTAACAGGAGACGATGGCAATACTACTAGAAACCCTGTTAGAAACTTAAATAGAGAAACACAATTAAATAAAAATTTAAATGTATTAGGAAACCTCTATGGTAAAGCACACCTTACAAAAGACTTGGAGTATAAAATTAATTTGGGAGTTTATTTTTCAGATAATAAATTTAAAAAAGTAGAGTTGCCTTACGGCTCAGGAGGAAGTTTATACAACCAAGGAAACACACGTTTAACTTACTTTGATTCAAGAGGTAAAACCATAACACTAACAAACAGTTTAAAATACAAAAAAACACTTAATGAAAATCATAATTTTGAATTCTTAGTTTTATCTGAAACTAATAAAACGAAGAGAACATTATTAAGAGGACAAGGAGTAACAGAGTTTGGAATTGAAGATTTACCTTCTGGATTATCTGGAGGTGCTACTTATTCCGAATTCAATAAAGTTGGCTATTTAGGTAGAATTAACTATAATTTTGCTGGTAAATACATTCTAGCAGCATCTTTAAGAGCAGATGCATCTTCAAGATTTGGATCTAACAACAGATGGGGTAATTTTCCTGCTTTTGCCGCAGGTTGGGTAATTAGTAAAGAAGGATTTTATGGCAATGAAAATGTAATGAATTATCTTAAATTAAGAGGTAGTTGGGGTTTGTCTGGTAATGATAAATCTGCAGGAAATTACGGATATGAATCGGTATTAATAGCAAACTTTTTTAATGGAAATGTACCAGGTTTAGCAGTTTCAAGTGTACCAAACCCAGACTTAAAATGGGAAGAAACTTCTGCATTAAACATAGGATTTGATTTTGGATTTTTAAATGATAAAATTACACTAACTACAGAATATTATAAAAATACAAGTAACGATTTAATTGTTTTTACACCTGCCGCAGACTCCGCAGGATCACCTAATCCGACACCAAAAAATATTGGAGGAATGACCAGCAAAGGATTTGAATTTAATTTAGGCTACAAAGAAAGAAGTAAAGAGTTTAAATGGTCGGCTAATTTTAATTTAAGTACTACAGATAACGAAGTAACAAAACTAGCAGATAATGTAGAACAGATTTTTAACGGACAAAAACCAAATGTATTAGCAGATGGTACCATATCTAGAATAGCAGAAGGAGAAGCATTATGGCATTTTTATGGTTACCAAACCGATGGTATTTTCCAATCTCAAGCAGAAGTAGATGCACATGCTACACAAGCAAATGCAGCACCGGGAGATATTCGCTTTAAAGATATTAATGGTGATGGTATAATTAACGACGAAGATAGAACCGTTATTGGAAACCCATTTCCAAAAATTACCTATGGTTTATCTCTAGATGCAGATTATAAAAACTTTGACTTATCTCTTTTATTTAGTGGTGTTTCAGGTAACGATGTTTTTAATGCAACACGTTACTATTTAGATGGTGCAGCACAATTAACAAATGCAGGAACAGCAGTATTAGATAGATGGACACCAACAAACCCATCGACAACACAACCAAGAGCAATTGTAGGAGACCCAAATCAAAATACAAGAGTTTCAGACAGATATGTAGAAGACGGTTCGTATTTTAGACTTAAAAATATATCTTTAGGGTATAGTATGCCACAAACTTCACTACAAAGCTTAGTAGGTGGAACCATCTCTAAATTAAGAATTTATATAAGTGCACAAAATATATTTACAGCAACAAAATATACAGGATTTGATCCCGAATTAGGACCATCATTAAATATCGGTTCTGTAAATGGAGATGTTAATAGCGAATTAGGTGTTGATAGAGGACAATATCCACAACCTAAATCCATTATTATGGGAATACAAATAAAATTATAAGATAACAAATAATATATAATTATGAAAAAAATAATATTAATATTGATTTTTACAGCATTCCTTATCGGAGCATGTAAAACAGATGATTTAGAATTGTCTAATACTACTGCTATCACAACAACAGAATTTCCTAAAAACAGAGCAGAATTAGAAGGAGCTATCAATGGTACTTATTCACCATTACAATCCCAAGGCTTATTTGGTAGATATTTGCCATATATGTACGATTATATGGGAGGCGATTGTGCTACACAAAGAGGAACACCAGATTTATTAGACTTTATAAATTACACCTTTTCGCCAACAAATAAAGACATACGTTTGTATTGGAAAAATTGTTATAATGGTATTGCTAGAGCAAATTTTATCTTAGGAAAGCAAGATAATATTAATGCCATTGAAGAAAGTGTATTATCACAAGTAAATAAAGATAAATATATTGGTGAAGCAAAATTTTTAAGAGCCTACTACTATTTTTTACTGGTAGAACGATTTGGTGATATACCATTATACACAAATGTAGCATCTCCTGATGGATTACCAAAATCATCAAAACAAGATGTTTACGCTTTAATTATTAACGATTTAACAGATGCAGGTGCAAAATTACTCTTAAAATCTGAAGAAACAGCAGGTAGAGCAACCAAAGGAGCAGCTTATGCACTACTTGGTAAAGTACACTTATACAGAAAAGAATATGCACAAGCAAAAAGTGCATTCGACAAAGTAATTAATAGTGGAGAATATACACTAACTGCCGACTACTTTGATAACTTTACTACTGAAGCAGAAAATAATTCCGAATCTGTTTTTGAAGTCCAATTTGTTTATGATAATGGAAATGCATGGGCGTATGCAGATTGGGGAGGACAAGATAATGGCTATTCCGAAACATCATTTAGATCTTTTGAGTATGGTGCTTTAGGTGGATGGCACAATAACGATCCATCGCAAGATTTAATAAACGAATACGAAGCAAACGACCCAAGAATGCATGCAAATTTCTATTTTGTAGGAGATACGTATGGAGCAGGTGGCGCACAAACGGTAACAGCAAGTAATTTAACAGCAGGAATTGATGCAATTTGGAGAAAATACCAATTATCTTACAATAGAGATACCGATGGTGGTGGTTTATCAGATATAAACCATAGAATAATACGCTATGCAGATGTATTATTAATGGCAGCCGAAACCGAAAACGAATTAGGAAATATTACAGAAGCAGTAAACTTAATGAATGAAGTTAGAAACAGAGCAGACATGCCATATTACGGAACTGCAACAATGAATAATACCTTTCCTGTAGCTACAAAAGCACAAGTTTTTAATGCTATCGTACACGAAAGAAGAGTAGAATTAGCAGGAGAACAATCTCGTTTCCCAGATTTATTACGTTGGAATATGACAAATTTAATTCCAAACTTTCAAACTGGTAAACACGAATTGTTACCAATACCACAAACAGAAATTGATACTAACTTAAACATTTCAAGTAGTGATCAGAATCCAGGATATTAGTAGTGCCCAATTATAATTATTTGAAAAAACTGACTCTTATTTATAAGAGTCAGTTTTTTGTTTAAAAATGGATTTTTAGTTAACTTTGTGAAACCCAATATTTAGAATAGTCGTTATGAATTCTATGTTTAAATTAAGCCTATTTTTAGTTGCTTTACTTTCCTATTCTTGTTCTAAAGAAGAAATAAAAACAGCAGGTAAATTATTTCAAAAAAAAGAAGCATCCCAAACAGGAATATACTTCAATAATAAACTCACAGAAACAGAAAAATTAAACTATTTTAATTTCCCATACATCTATATGGGCGGAGGAATTTCTGTAGCAGATTTTAATAATGATGGACTTACCGATATCTATTTTACAGGAAATATGGTAGAAAACAAACTATATCTAAATCAAGGAAACTTAAAATTTAAAGAAGTAACCAAAATAGCTAAAACCGCAGTAAAAAATAATTGGTCAACAGGAACTACTGTAGTAGATATTAATAACGATGGCTTATTAGATATTTATGTTAGCCTTGGCGGAAGAGATACATCGTTTAAAAATAAACTCTTTGTAAATCAAGGAAATAATAAAGCGGGAATTCCAATATTTAAAGAACAAGCAGAAAAGTATGGTATTGCAGATAACGGACGAACAGAACAAAGTGTATTTTTTGATTACGATAATGATGGCGATTTAGATTTATATGTAGCCAATTATCCAATAACACATTTTAAATCTCCCGCATTTTATTACGATTCTATGATAAAAAATGCAAATACAACAAGCTCTAGTCACCTCTATAAAAATAATGGCGATTTAACCTTTACCGATGTAACCAAAGAAGCAGGTTTATTATCGTTCGGATTGAGTATTGGCATAAGTATTGGCGATTTAAATAACGATGGCTATAAAGATATCTATGTCTCAAACGATTTTGCAAGTCCAGATTTTATCTATTTTAATAATGGCGATGGTACATTTACCGAAAAAAGTAAAGAAGTAACCAAGCAAACTTCTTTTTATGGAATGGGAACAGATATTGCCGATTTTAATAACGATGGTTTGTTAGATATTGTACAGCTAGACATGTCGCCAAGTTCTCATAAACGCTCTAAAGAAAATATGGCAAGTATGGATCCGTTTAAATTTCAAGAAATTATAGATTTAGGATTACACCATCAGTATATGTATAATACGTTGCAAATAAACAGAGGAATAAAAAAAGAAAACTTACCAATATATAGCAATATAGCAGCATTTGCAGGTGTAAAATCTACCGATTGGAGTTGGGCTGCTTTATTTGCAGATTTTAATAACGATGGATTTAAAGATTTATTTGTTTCAAACGGTACACGAAGAGACATTCACAACAAAGATTTTTTTAATCAATTTGAAAAAAAACAATATTTTAAAAC
>WFMU01000174.1 GCA_015488935.1 Flavobacteriaceae bacterium
ATAGCAAGTTCCATTAAGTAATTTTAATTTGTGTTTTAAAACAATTTCTTTAGTATCATTAATAAGTAATACATAAGCAATTTTGCTAATATTAGTTAAGTGATTTGTCTCTTTATTAAGACAATTTAACTTATAAAATAAAGTTTCTCCAGTTATAAGAAAATTTGTATTTATGTTTGCAATAATTGTTTCTTTTGGTATGGAATCAAATTTTTTAGTTTGCGAAAAACAAGCCATACTTGTTAAAAGAAATACTGTAATATTTATTATTTTTTTCATAAAAAGGGTTTTAATCTATCCAAAAATTAGGTCTAATAGTTGATGCAAATGTAGCACAGTTACCACATTCTGGGTTTACTACTTTAAAAGTAATGGGTACACCGTTCATGGATTGGATACCTATTACTTCATAAGGAGGTTTTAATAATGCAAAAGAATGGTATAATAATCTTCTTTCATTTCTGTCTCCATCAACATCTGGAGAAAAATGATCGTCATAACTCCATGTATATGTCTTACATTCAAAAGGATATTTAGGTTCTTCTAAATTAAAATTTTCATAATTAAAATAGATTCTTTTTTCAGAAACATTAGATACATCAAAAAAACCAATAACAATTTCTTTGACATCTTCTTCGGCAATTATATTTCCTCTAACAAATCCTGTTTGATTTTCGGATAATAGGCTTCCAACACTACCAAATTTTTTTAAAACATGATAGAAATTATACGAATCAAAATTTTGTACATATTGTTTTACCAAAATGCTGTACCTACTTCTTATCTTAGAATCTTCTTTACTAATAAATTGGACTGGAAATTTTAAGACACTATTATTTGATGAGTTTGTTAAATTAGTTTGTATTATAACATCTTGTTTCTCCGATAAGAAACAAATGTGTTTTTCTTCTGTTGTTGTAGTTACGTAATATGGATAAACCATAGTGTATGTATTATCAATTATCTGATAATGCAATTCTCCGATATGTAAATCGTGATAAACAGCATAAGGTGTAATTATTTTATAAGTTTCTTTAAACTCATATCTAAAATATTTGGCATTGTCAGTATTGTTATTATCTATATAGACCTGTATGCCAAGTTGATTGTTTACGGTTTCTTTTTGTGCATATAGATTGCTAATTGGAGCTTCTGGTGTTAAAAAAGTTGGAGTCGATTTGTATTTTTTTCCATTTTCCGTAGTAATAAATAAAATGTATTCTACATCTGGTACTGCTTTAAAAGCGATGTTAGATTGGTATGTTCCAGCTTCTATTTCAGTAAAAGTGAAGGTTTCATTATTTGCATTAATCACAACAGTTGCATTTTTTTCAGTATCAGGCAATTCACTTTCGAGTCTTCTTACACGAGATAATTTTACAGTTTGTTTTTTTAATTCGTTTGTGATGGTACTTTCAATAACAAGAACTTCTTCAAAAATACTAGTTTTAGGTTCATATTGTTCTTTGCAGCTAGTAAAAATTAAAATACTTACTGTAAAAATAATGAGATATGTATATTGTTTTTTCATAATAAAAATTAATCAATCCAAAAATCAGGTCTAATAGTTGATGCAAATGTAGCACAGTTACCACATTCTGGGTTAACAACTCCAAAGATTCGTGGGACACCTCCAAATGTAATAATATCTATCACTTCGAATGGAGGGTTTGTAAGTATAAAATTTTGATATAATAATTCTCTTTCATTTAAATCTCCATCAACTGGTTCAGGAAAATAATCTGCATAATCTAAGTAGTAGGCACTGCATTCAAAAGGATATTCAGGTTCTTCAAAATCGAAGTCTTCATAATTAAAAAAGATTCTTTTTTCGGAAACGCTAGAAACATTAAAATAGCCAATAACAATTTCTTTTGTGTTATTTATGGCTGTTACGTTTCCTCTAACCAAACCTGTTTGATTTTGCGACAAAAGACTTCCAATTCCTCCAAGTTTCTTTAATATTTGATAAAAATTATAAGCATCAAAATTTTGTACGTATTGTTTTACAAGAATACTATATCTGTTTCTTATCAAGGAATCATCATAATTAATAAAACGAACAGGGAATTTTAAAACATTATTTTGTAACGAATTTGTTACCGTAGTTTGTAAAATTTCTTCTTGTGTGTTGGATATATAACAAGTATGTTTTTCATCTACAGTTGTGGTTACATTATATGGATATATTATTGCTAAATTTCTTCCAATTTGTTCGTAATGTGCTTCTCCGATATGCAAATCGTGATAAACAGGATAAGGT
Source organism: Flavobacteriaceae bacterium (assembly GCA_015488935.1). GTDB lineage: Bacteria > Bacteroidota > Bacteroidia > Flavobacteriales > Flavobacteriaceae > S010-17. The sequence goes on from WFMU01000174.1 coordinate 2,264, forward strand.
GTAATTATTTTATAAGTTTCTTCAAACTCATATCTAAAATATTTGGCATTTCCAGTATTGTTATTATCTAAAAAAACCTGCACACCAAGTTGGTTATTTACAGTTTCTTTTTGTGCATATAGATTGCTAATTGGAGCTTCTGGCGTTAAAAATGAGGGTGTAGATTTGTATTTTTTTCCATTTTCTGTAGTAATAAATAAAGTGTATTCTGTATCTGGTACTGCTTTAAAAGCGATG
>WFMU01000175.1 GCA_015488935.1 Flavobacteriaceae bacterium
CCTTTTGGGCAAATGTAATTACAGCAATAGAATATACGGTAGATGTTGCCACAACATTCTCGGGTATTGGAAACATTGCAAGGTTTAGACATTTAAGCAAACTAGCAAGTATAGCAAACAGATTAAATAAGGCAAAAAAAGTAATAAAATATGCCAAAGTTGCCTCAATGCTTAAATTAGCAGTTGGAGCAGTAGAGATAAGCAGCGGTACAGTAAATATTTTAATAAGATTAAGTGGTACAAACAATAAGTTTGCCCATGCATTACAAGAATACCTATTTTATTTAGAATTAGTATCTTTATCGGGCGAATTAACCCTAGCCTTAAAAAAAGGATTACGTAAAAAAGCTAAGAACGCACTACGTGAGAAAAATGCAATTGAAAAATTACGTAAAGAGGCGAGAAATACCGAAGAAGTAAAACAATTAGAGGAGGTTATTGAGCATTTGGAGGAGGCTGCCGAAACAGTAACTAAGAAAATTAGAAAAACACAAAAATATTGGGACAATTATATGTTTAAAGATTTATTTAAAAAACCACCAAAACTACCTTGCTTTTTAGCAGGTACACAAATACATACTATAAAAGGTTTAAAACCTATAGAAAGTATTACTACAAACGATACCGTTTTATGTTACAACCAAATAACAAAACAGCTAACACAGCAACAAGTAACACAGGTTTTCTCAAATTTTACAGAAAAGTATGCCACTATTACAACCCAAACAGGAAATATTTTACACGTAACAGGGCAACATTTGTTTTACCAAAAAAACAGTAACACATATATAAAAGCACACCAACTAAAAGTAGGTATGCATTTATACAACCCCATTACAAATACCTTAGATACAATAACACATAAAAAAATAGTACAAAAAAAAGTAACTACCTATAATTTTGAAATACCAACACATCATAATTATATAGTAGGTGTAAACGGTATATTGGTACACAATGCCAACAAAAGACCAAGCTTTAAAGACCCAACAAAACGTGGTTATGCTTTTTACGAATTAGCAACAAGAAACGGTCCAACACTTTACGTAGGAAAAACCACAAGAGAAGATTTAAATATTCGTGCTTCAGAGCATGTCTATGAAGGAAAGCTAAATAAATCAAAAGGAATTAAACAACATACTTGGTGGAAGTTTAAAGAGAACCCAAGTATTTTTAATTTAAATAATGCTATTCCAGAACATCGTTTTGTAGAAATGAATGAGTTTGAATCTGCCATTTGGGAACGTTACTGGATGGAAAAAATGCGTACAGATGGCATAACACTAAAAAATCGTCAAAACCCATTAGGAAAAAGTATAAATTCCAAAACTTTCAAAAAATATAAAAAATATTGGAATGCATTAGATAAAGATTTTAACCCTTGTAAATATTTTTAAATTATGAGTACACCAAAAGAACTATTAAAAGAATTGTATTGGAGTTTTAGAGAGCACTACCAAGACCAACAAAGTTTTGAAAATGATTTAACAACTTACAATACAAGATTATCAAAACCTGCACCAAAATTAGATGAAATTGTATTTTCAGAACAAAAAATAGTCATACAATATTTATTTTTAGAAGATGATTTTATAGAAGATGAAGAAGACAAACAAATACTAATAGAAACCGATAATCCAAATGGGTTCACGCTAAGTGATTTAATGTATAAAATCAATAATACAGTAGTAACAGAAGATGATTCCTTTGATTTATCAGACCAAGACGCTCATTTTTTTGAAGGCTTAGAATACCTAACCGATGACGACCCAGACTACCCGCAAACAAAAGTATATTACATGATTTTAGGAAGTTAATAACATTAAAAGACACATTGTTTAACCCAATAACCAATACAGCGGTAAAAATTAAAAAAATAACCACTATACAACAAAAAATACCAACCTATAATAAACATTTATTGGAACTATATTGAAGACCCTTATGCAACACAAGAGGAATTTAAACAAGCTCTTAGAACTTACCACAAAAGTATAGGGTACAAAGGAACATACCCAAAAATTAAATGGAACGAAGTAGTAATAGATGCACCAAAGGTAGTATTATAATACGCCATTTTTCCAAAAAATGATACCGATGATTACAAGAGCTGCAAGTTTTAATAGAAGCAGAAAACGAAAAAAATTTTACTGCTTTAGAACTACTCTATAAAGCACATAATTTGGTAGGTTCTCCATTTTTAGGAGATGAAGATAATCACTTTTTTGAGAGCTTTACCTTTGCAACAGACAAAGACCCAGATTTTAATAATATACCTG
>WFMU01000176.1 GCA_015488935.1 Flavobacteriaceae bacterium
ATTTTAATCCATAAATCCTTTAATCTTTTAATCTTTTAATCTTTTAATCTTTTAATCTTTTAATCTATAATGAAAGTCTGTATTGCCGAAAAACCAAGCGTAGCGCGTGAAATAGCTTCTGTATTAGGATCAAATACCAAACACGATGGTTATTTTGAAGGCAATGGATATGCAGTTACTTACACATTTGGACATCTTTGTACCTTATTTGAACCTCACGATTATAAACCGTATTGGAAAAGTTGGGACTTGAATAATTTACCGATGCTTCCTGAAAAATTTCAAACAAAAGTTACTAACAATGATGGTATTCAAAAGCAATTTAATATTGTAAAAAGATTATTTGAAAAAGCAGATGTTATCATTAATTGTGGTGATGCTGGACAAGAAGGAGAACTCATTCAACGATGGGTAATTAATCAAGCTGGTTACACTGGTAAAGTAGAACGTCTTTGGATTTCATCATTAACAACCGAAGCCATTAAAGAAGGTTTTAACAACCTAAAACCTGCTTCAGATTACGATAATTTGTACTATGCAGGTTTTTCTAGAGCCATTGGCGATTGGCTTTTAGGCATGAATGCTACAAGACTTTATACCGTAAAACACGGTGGTTACAAACAAGTTTTGTCTGTAGGTAGAGTGCAAACACCAACACTTGCTATGCTAGTTAAACGATACAAAGAAATTGTAAATTTTGTACCAAAACCGTATTGGGAATTACAAACTTTATACAGAAATACTTTATTTAATTGCGAAGAAGGTCGTTTTTTAAAAAAGGAAGATGGAGAAGCTTTTGCGGAAAAAGTTGCAAAAAGTGATTTTGAAATTGTTTCTGTCACCAAGAAAAAGGGAAAAGAATATGCTCCAAAACTATTTGATTTAACAGGTTTACAAGTATATTGCAATACCAAATTTGGTTTTACTGCCGATGAAACGCTTAAAATGGTACAGAAATTATATGAGCAAAAAGTAGTTACCTATCCTAGAGTAGATACTACTTTTCTACCAAACGATGTCTATCCGAAAGTTTCTGAAATTTTAAAGAATTTAACTAAATACAAACATTTAACCAATTCATTATTAGATAAAAAAATAAAAAAATCTTCTCGTGTTTTTAACGATAAAAAAGTAACCGACCACCATGCTATAATTCCTACTGGTGTTGAAATGAATTTACAGTACAATCAACAACGTGTATATGATATTATTGCAAAACGATTTATTGCCGTTTTTTATGACGATTGTAATGTTTCTAACACTGCTGTTATTGGTAAAGCTGCCGATGTCGCCTTTAAAACTACAGGAAAAGAAATTTTAGAAAAAGGTTGGCGTGTGGTTTTTGAAAAACAAGATGGAAAAGAACCAAGAGGCAAGATGCAAGAGACAAGACCAAATCCACAAAGCAACAAACCAACAAACCAACAAACCAACATTTTACCAACCTTTGTAAAAGGAGAAAAAGGCGCACATAAACCTTCATTTTTAGAAAAAGAAACTAAGCCTCCAAAATATTATACAGAAGCAACTCTTTTACGTGCTATGGAAACTGCAGGTAAACAAGTAGATGACGATGATTTACGCGATATTATGAAAGAAAATGGCATTGGCAGACCATCTACTCGTGCAAATATTATTGAAACACTATTCCGCCGTAAATATATAATGCGTAAAAAGAAACAGCTTTTACCAACCGAAACTGGTATTAAACTAATTGACACCATACAAAACAAACTCTTAAAATCTGCCGAGCTCACTGGTCGTTGGGAAAAGCAATTAAAAGAAATTGAAAAAGGTACTTTTAATGCAGGAACGTTTATAAAAAACATGAAAAAAATGGTGGATCAACTGGTTTACGAGGTTCGAAGTGAAAAAATACGTGCCAATATTTCTGCAATAAAAGACAATAAAACGATAAATACCAAAACCAAAAAAAGTAAAAAAAATTCTAAAATTACCACATTAACTTGTCCAAAATGTAAAAAAGGAAGTCTTTTGAAAGGAAAAAACGCCTATGGATGCAGTGCTTTTAAAAGTGGCTGTGACTTTAGACTGCCTTTTGTTTTTATGCATAAAAAAATATCTGAAAATCAGTTTATCCGACTAATAAACAAAGGTGCTACTGTAAATTTAAAAGGTTTTAAAAGTAACACAGGAAAAGTAGATGGCTCCCTTGTTTTTGATACCGATTTTAAATTAGTATTAAAAGAAAAAGAAACTGCAAATACAGCAACAGATAAAGTAAATAGTATGCTTTGTCCAAAATGTAATACTGGCACAATAATTAAAGGAAATACAGCCTATGGTTGTAGTGCTTACAAATCTGGTTGCGATTTTAGATTTCCATTTGTTACAATTAAAGAAAAAGCTAATGGCAAACCGCTTACTAAAGCATTGGTTTTAAAAATTCTAAGCGATTTTAAATAGATTTTGCCGGTCTTTTGTCTAACCTCTTTCAGCGAAGCGGTCTTACATCTCAATTAAGCTTCAAGCGTTGATTTATAAAAATAAGATTAGAATCTAAATCGTTTAATTGCTGTAAAGTAGCTATACTTATTCCGTATCTTCTTGCTAAAGAATATAAGGTATCTCCTTTTTTTACAATATGATACGAAGCATTACTTGTATTAGTACTTGGATTTGCAAAGTTTGTAATATTTAAAATTTCACCGATACTTAATATTTCATCTTTAGCAATATTGTTAATTGTACACAATGCATTAACACTTATATTATACAATCTAGATATCGAATATAACGTCTCTCCTGCTTTTACAGTATGCTTACTAATATTTGTATTGGAATAATTGTTGTAGTCTGGTGTTGCAATTGATTCTGTTTGCTGATTATTTGCAACATTTACCCAGACTTCTTTTCCATCTATAATAATTTTATATTTTTCTTGCGAAAAAGCAGTTGCAGTTCCTAAAAGGAAGATACATAGTATTAATTCTAATTTCATAAGGAGTTTATTTTTTACAAAATTAATGCAATAATTTATGTCATGCAAATGAAATATTCTTCTAATGACGTACAATTCCTAAAGTAGCAATACTACCAGTTTGTAAATTCCATGCTTCATGTGCAATAATATTACCTTTATCGTCATAAACTACAAATTCGGCTGTATTAGGACCAACAGAACCTTGATTTATTGCTTGTATATCTATTCGATTATATCCTTTTTTACTTAAATTAATTTGTATGGTATAAAATAAGCCATCCAAATGTACATTGCCTTCTATCTCTTTTTCGTTTAAAAATATACGAACTCTGTCGCCATCAACCAATCCAAAATCCTTGTATTCAATACGAATAAACTCCGTATTACTCTCTATTGTTCCTAAATCTTGACTAGTTTTTAACTTAGTTCTAGTAACATTTTTACCATAAAAATATTTAATTACCTCAATATCACTATCCAAAGGTTTAGGACCTGTCATAAAATTATGCTTAGATTCATTAGTTGGATCTAAATATTTTTTGGGATTAAAATTATACGATAAATTCAAATCTGATTTTTTCGTATTAAACAAGTACGAAATATCATTTTCTTCTTTATTTTCGGTTGCTTCTATATTTCGGTCAATTAATTTTGCATCAATCGCAAAAGCATTAGAATAGTCTTTATACCTATTGTTTGTATTCTTTTTTATAGAATCATTTTGTGCAATCATTGCTGTTGCTGTAAATCTGTCTCTTATACA
>WFMU01000177.1 GCA_015488935.1 Flavobacteriaceae bacterium
TAATAACTTGTTATAATAATGGTAAGGAACGACTACCTAGAATTATTATTCTATATTTTTCTATATTTACCAAAATATCTTTACGGATTATACTTGGTAAAACTTTACTAACTCTATAATTTACTAAAAACAACTTTTCTTTTTAAAGAAGTTCTAATTTATCTGCAATTTTACGATTATCTGATAGTCTTGGAATTTTATTTTGTCCGCCAAGTTTACCTATAGATTTCATATAATTTTGAAAACCATTTTGTTTTACTTTGGTAATTACCAATGTTCGTAATACTTTACCATCTATTAAATCTTTATAATAGCTGTTTTGTAATACCAATTCTGCATCTATTTTTTTTGCAAAGGCTTCTATATCTTTAGGTTCATTTTCAAATTCAATAAACCATTCGTGGTATGGTAATCCTTCTTTTGGTGTTATTTGTGGTGCTACAGTAAATTCATTAATACGCACATCGGTATCTTTTACGGCTACTTGCAATGCAGTTTCTACTTCTTTGGCAATAACATGTTCTCCAAAGGCAGAAATAAAGTGTTTTATTCTTCCAGATACAATTACGCGATAAGGTTTTAAAGAAGTAAACTGTACGGTATCGCCAATATTATATGCCCATAATCCTGCGTTGGTCGATAAGATTAGCACGTAGTTTATACCTAATTGTACATCTTTTAATGCTATTCGTGTTGGATTTTCATCAAAAAATTCATCTGCTGGAATAAACTCATAAAAAATACCTCCATCTAAAAGTAGCAACATTCCTTTTTCGTTTTGCTCATCTTGAAAGGCAAAAAATCCTTCACTAGCTGGAAATAACTCGATAGTATTTACTTTTCTTCCAATTAAATTCTCCATTTTTTGTCGATATGGCTCATAATTTACACCACCGTAAACAAAAAGGTTAAAATTTGGAAATAAGTTACCTACTTTTTTACCAGATTTTTCTATCAATTTTTCAAAATACATTTGTACCCACGATGGAATACCACTAATAAGAGTCATATTTTTATTAAACGTCTCGTTAACAATAGCGTTTACTTTGGTTTCCCAATCTTCAATACAATTAGTTTTCCAACTTGGCATTCTATTTTTTTGCAAATATTTTGGTACAAAGTGTGCTACAATTCCGCTTAATCGTCCTGTTTTAATATTTTTAAATGTATCTATTATTGGACTTCCTTGTAAAAAAATCATTTTACCGTTTACAAAACTAGCATCGCCTGTTTTATGTATGTAATTTAGTAGTGCAAATTTTGCAGCGTCGATATGATACGGCATGGATTCTTTAGATATTGGAATATATTTTGCTCCAGAAGTAGTTCCAGAAGTTTTTGCAAAATAGATTGGTATTCCTTTCCACAAAACATCTTTTTTTCCTTCTAAAATTTGCTCTATGTACGGTCTTAAACCTTCATAATCTCGAATAGGAACTTGTTGTTTATAATCTTCGTAATTGTTTATTTTTTCGAAACCATGATCTTTTCCGAACTTCGTATTTTTTGCTTCTGCAATTAAATGTTTAAATACATTTTCTTGTGTTTGTATTGGATTTTTACTCCATTTTTCAATTTTCTTGACAATTTTCTTTGCGTAGATTTTTGCTAAATAGGATTTTATCACAATAGTTTCTTTTTATAAATTAGTTAGATTTTTTTATTTAAAATCGATATAATCTGTTGGATTTACAGGATAGCCGTTACTCCAAAGTTCGAAATGTAAATGAGGTCCTGTTGTTAGTGTTCCGGTGGAACCTGAATTTGCAATAACTTCGCCAGATTTTACTAAATCTCCTTGTTCTTTAAACAAAGTTTCGTTGTGTTTATAAACCGATATAAATCCTTGGTCATGCTCAATAATTAGTACATATCCTGTTTTTGCTGTAAATCCAGAAAAAATTACGGTACCATCTGCAACGGCTTTTATTGGCGTTCCGTTTACAAGAACAATATCTACTGCAAGGTGTTTATTTTTTGTGTTAAAGTTTCCAGATATTTCGCCTTTTGCTGGTGCAAAAAACACCATTTCTTTTTCTTTTGTTGCTCTTTCAAAAATACTAAATCTATCTTTTTGCTCTACATCTTGCCTAAAAGCAGAGTCGGTTGCAGATGCATTTAACTCAACATCTTTTGTAGATAGTTGTTTTATGGTAGGATTTTTATTTATTTTTTCTTTCTTAATATCTCCAGTAAGTAATGATTTTATACTTTTAATATAGGCTTCATTTATTAATAATTTTTGCTCTAGCGAATCTACTTTATATACTAATTTACTTGCTGTTTTTTTTAATTTGGTAGGAGAATATCCTGGTATATATTCTTTAATTGGTGTAAATGCTATGAGTACAGATGTAAGCACAATTAATGCTATTGCAGATAAGCCGCCAATAACAAACACATTTAATCGATTTAATTTAAACGATAAGAGTTCTTCTAAAGATTCATCGTTCATAACTACCAATCTGTAGTTATAGATTAATTTTTGTCGAAAACTGCCTTTTTTATCTTTATTTTTTTTTGCCAAATTAGAATATCTTATCGTATAAAAATGTATCGTTTTTTTAAAACGATACATTTTAAAGTTCAAAGTTAAAATATCTTTTTAAAGATACAATATATTATCTTTAGATTTTTAGATGTTTCTAACTTTACATTTTTGTAATAATAAATTCCGATCTACGATTTATCTCATGTTCTTTTTTTGTACATCGTACTCCATTGGAACAATGATTTAATAATTTTGTTTCGCCATAACCTTTTCCTGTAATTCTATCTGCAGAGATTGCTCCTTGATTTACAATATATTCTACTGTTGATTTTGCTCTTGCGTCAGACAGTTTTAAATTATATGCATCTCCACCTCTGGAGTCTGTATGTGCTCCTAATTCTATAACCATTTTCGGATAACGGCGCATAGTTGCAACAACAAGGTTTAACTGACCTGCTGCTCTTGGTGTAATTTTAGAACTGTTATAATCGAAATATATATTATCTATATTTAACATTTTCTTTCCACGTTTCATTACAATAAATGCGTCTGAAAGTCCTATTCTAAGTTTTGTAAGTCCGTTATGTCTTGTTGTAGTAACAAACTCTTTGGTTTTTTTAGCGTAGTGTTTTTTCTTTACAGTAACTTCGAAAGTAGTACTACAAGTTAATTTTTTAAATACAAATTTACCATCTACACCTGTTGTTGTTTTAGAAATTTCTCTACTAAATGAATTAATAAGTATTACTTCTGCATTTGGAATTGGTTTTTTAGAAGATAAATCAAAAACTTCTCCTTGTAAATCTTGGTAACAATCAAATACTAATGGTCTTGTTTCTGTAAAGGAATAAATATCATCTGCTCCTTTTCCGCGTATTCTGTTAGATGAAAAATATCCTCTTTTTCTTTCTGCATCAAAAATATAAGAAAAATCATCTGCAATACTATTAATTGGTGGTGCTAAGTGTAATCTATTAGAAACTTTTCCATCTTCATAAATTTTTACAGCATAAATATCTGCTCTTCCATAAGTATCATCTTGTCTGGTTGATGAAAAGTACAAAATATTATCTTTTATATGTGGAAATGCTTCTTTGTATTTAGAATTAATAATATCTCCCATATTTTTTGGCTGACTGTAATTTTCATTTCCTAGCACATCTACTACAAAAATATCTGTATCGCCTAAAGTTCCTGGCATATTGGATGCAAAATATAGTTTGGTATTGTCTTCATTTAGTGTTGGATGACCTACATCGTACTTTTTACTATTAAAGGGTAATCCTCTAATGTTTTTCCATTTACCAGATGCTGTTACGTCTGCTTTAAAAATAGCAATTGTTGCTTTTCTATCTCTATTTTTCTTAATTGTATTTCTTTTTCCGTAAACACTTCTAGTAAAGTAAACGTGTTTTCCATCTTTGGTAAATGTTACGTTAGATTCGAACGATTTAGAACTTAAACTTGCTATTTTAACTGGATTTATAATTTCGCCATTTTTGGTTATTGTTCCTTCGTATAAATCTAACAAAGCTCGTTTAACGTTTTGTGCAGAATATACAATTTTGTCTTTTCCATGAAATGTTGTTCCAAAACTAGCATACTCGTTATTAATTCCTACATTTTTTACTACAAAGCGGTCTAAAGATTCTTCTTTTTTAGTGCTATCTTTTATTGTTTTATCTTGTTTTTGTGCATGCATTGATAAAAAGCCTACAAATAACAATACTAAAATTATATATTTTTTCATTTTTTTTATAATTATATTTTTTTATTATTTCCCTTCTCTTAAAACAAATGTTGTTCTTCTATTCAATAAGTATTCTTCTTCGGTACATTGTACTCCTTTTACGCATCTATTTAAAGGTTTTGTTTCTCCAAATGCTTTTCCAGAAAATCTTTTTCTAAATATTCCTTTAAAACCTATGTATTCTTTTAAGACTTCTATTCTTGCTTTAGAAAGTTCCATATTAAAGTCTGTTGGTGCTCTACTATCGGTATGCGATTCAAAATATATATTCAATTTTTTATTCTTATTCATCATCTGAATAGCTTTATCTAACTGATATCTATATCTAGGTAAAAGGTTTGTTTTATTGTATTCAAAATCTACTCTACCAATATATTCTTTTCTTTTCTTTGGTCCATCTTTTGGTGCTTTTGTAGTTAAGAAAACATTCTTTCTGGCTATAATTCCATCTTGACCATTGGTTACCATCAATCGCTCTGATGTTTTATAATTTTCTTTAGAGCCAATAATTTTATAAGTTCTATTACATTTTACTTTAAAAATAAATTTTCCATTTAAGTTTGTTTGGTAAGTATCAATTACTTTTTCTGTTTCGTCTTTTAGTTTTACTAGCGCATTCTGAATTACTTTTTCAGATGCGTTAAGGTAAACGGTTCCAAGAAGTCTTTGGTTACAACCTTTTTCTTTTTTCATTTCTTCTTGAATTTCTTTTTCTTCATTTTTTTCTTTAAAGAAATAAATATCATCACTTCCTTTTCCTCCTGGTCTATTTGAAGTTAAATATCCTTTACCATCTCCAACAGGCACATAGGCAAAATCATCGTACTCACTATTAATAGGTGCTAAAAAATGGAATGGTTTTTTAGATGTATCGTTTAAATCTATCGAATAGATGTCTAATCCACCATCGCCACCATGTCCGTTTGAAGCAAAATATAAGATGTTGTCTTTAGATACGTAAGGATATAGTTCGCTACCTCTAGTATTTACTCCTTTTCCTAGATTTCTAGGTTCAGAATAAGAATCTTTTCCTAGAATATCTACTACAAAAATATCTGATTTTCCTTTTGTTCCTTTCATATTAGAACTAAAATATAGTTTTGTATTATCGGCATTTAAAGTTGGATGTGCAAAGTCGTATTTTCCACTACTAAAGTGTAATTGCATTACGTTTCCCCAACCGTTACCAGTACGTGTAGCTTTAAAAATGGCTAATTTTGCTTTTACGTTTTTATTTGCTTTTACGGTATTTTCTTCGCCATAAAGACTTCTTGTAAAATACACGGTATTTAAATCATTTGTAAATGCTGCAACATTTTCGTGTGTTTTGGCTTCTAAAAACGATTTTTTATTGATTACATCATCTCCAGAAATGGTACCACTATACAAGTGTAAATGCCCTCCTGTTGCAGATGAAAATACTATTTTATCACTACCATACAATGCTGTTCCTAAATTTGAATTACTATCGTTTATTGATAAATTCTTTAGAATGATTTTTTGTGAAAAAATATTTGTGATGCTTAATAAAAATACAATTAGTAATATTCTTCTCATTTCCCTAATAGTTTTAGTTGTTGTTTTAGTTGTTATTTTGTCTTTGTTTGTTGTAAAAGTTAGTTGTTGCTCTCAAGTTTGCAAAAGTAATGCCAAACTTAAAACAACACTAAATAAATCTTATTTTATTTTTTATAAAAATTCATCTCATCCAAATAATACCATACCTTACAAGGGAACAAAGGTTTAACATTTTTTTGGTTTTTTATAGCTTTTCTTATAAAAGTTGATGATATTTCCATTATTGGTGCATCTATCTTATTAATCTTGCTATGATTTTCTAATTCCGATTGTTTTTTTTCTTTATAAACTCTTGGATAAACGTATATTTTATGATTATCTAGTATTACTTCATAATTTTTCCATTTATGAAATGATTGCAAATTATCTTCACCCATAATTAAACTAAATTGGTAATCTGGATATTTTTCTGTTAGATGTACCAATGTATTTACGGTATAATTTGGCTGTGGCAATCCAAATTCTATATTAGATGCCTTTAATCTCGGATAATCTTCTAATGCCAATTGTACCATCTGATAACGATGATTATCTGCTAACAAGCTATTTTTCTTCTTAAATGGATTATGTGGTGTTACTACCAACCATACTTCATCTAAATCTGAATATTCTGCCAAATGATTAGCAATGGTTAAATGACCAATGTGTATTGGATTAAAAGTGCCAAAATATAAACCTACCTCTTTTGCCATGGATTGCCAAATTTACATTATTTTTTATTAAAAAATAAATGCTTTTTTTCTTTGCTATAGACTACATTTATTACGTGTTAATTTACAGTTATTTAGCTTATTTGTTTAGTTAGAAATAAACTTTAAAACTAATTGGTATGCTTCTTTTTTTGCTTGTTCTAAATCGTCATTTACTAATACTACATCGAAATATTTTGCATAATCTAATTCTTTTTTTGCTTTTGCAACACGCTCTATTATTTTTTCTTCTGTATCTGTTTTTCTATTTCTTAAACGGCGTTCCATTTCTTCTAATGAAGGTGGTTGTACAAATATTGCCAATGCTTTTTTTGTAAATTTCTTTTTTATATTTAGTCCGCCTATTACATCAATATCAAAAATTACGTTCTTACCTTCTTTTCGCAATCTTTTGACTTCTTTTTTTAGTGTACCATAAAAATTATCTTTATATACTTCTTCGCTTTCTATAAATTTATCTTTTTTTATGAGTTTTTTAAATTTTTTTGCCGATATAAAGTAATAGTCTCTTCCATCTACCTCTTCACCTCTTTTTTTACGAGATGTGGCAGATATCGAAAAGGCTAAATTTAATTCCTTTTGCTTTAATAGATGATGTACTATGGTTGTTTTACCAGAACCACTTGGTGCCGAAAACACTATTAATTTGCCTTTTTTCATTGTTACTTTACCTCAAAAACAAACTCTTTTAAGGATTCTTTAATTATTTTTTTCTACGTTTTAAACTTCCCTAATTGGTACTGACCATTTTTTATTAATTCTTCATTGTCAAATCATTAATTATAATTCAAACTCAAAACTCAACATCCAACATTCAACCCCGAGACTTCGGGGCAAAACTCACATTAAACTCACCTCTTTTATCTTGCATCTTTTCTCACTTCCCTAAAGTACATTTAAAAGTTGTTCTTTAATTTTTTCCAATTCATCTTTCATTAGCACTACATTTTGCTGCATTGGTGCATAATTTGCTTTAGAACCTGTGGTATTTATCTCTCTTCCTATTTCTTGACAAATAAAGCCTAATTTTTTTCCATTAGATTCGTTTGCATTTAGTTCTTTTAAAAAATATACCAAGTGATTATCTAAACGGATACGCTCTTCTGTAATATCTAATTTTTCTAAATAAAAAATCAATTCTTGCTCAAAGCGATTTTTATCTACATCTAATTTTAAATCGTTAATTGATTTTAAAATACGCTCTCTTACCAACGGAATTCTTGCATCTTCAAAAATAACATTTGCAATACATAATTCTTGCAATGTATGTATTCTTTTTTCAAAATCTGCTTGTAATATTGCTCCTTCATCTTTTCTAAAAGCATCTATTTTATCTAAAGTTTCCTCTATTTTTGTTTCAATTTCTTTCCACTCTCCTTCATCTAAATCTTCTTTTACCGAATCTAACACATTTGGTAGA
>WFMU01000178.1 GCA_015488935.1 Flavobacteriaceae bacterium
CTTAAAAGCAAGGTGTTTATTATCTTTTTATTTTATTAGTTTTTATCGAACAATCGTACTTTTTTAAGTGAATTTGTGTTTTCTATTTTTCAACTAATAATATTATTAGTACTTTTGTTATTTAAATTTATTCTTAATAAGATGAGTGAAGCAGAAGTTCAGGATTTAGGAACGCAAATAATTGAGGTTATAAAAACGATTTATGACCCAGAAATACCAGTAGATATATACGAACTTGGTTTGATATATGACGTTTTAGTAAATGAAGATAATGATGTTAAAATATTAATGACTTTAACCTCGCCTAACTGCCCTGTTGCAGAAACTTTACCAGTTGAGGTCGAAGAGAAAATAAAAACAATACCAAACGTTAAAAATGCTGAGGTTGAAATTACTTTTGATCCGCCATGGAATCAAACATTAATGAGTGAAGAAGCAAAATTAGAATTAGGATTTTTATAATATGCCATTAGAAATAATAAATAGAGTTGCTAATAGTAAGTTACTTACTATTGATTTAGAAGAATTTTATCCATTAGGGGAACGCATTTCTTTTGATATTAAAGATTGGTTGTTTGAAGGACATATCTTAAAGGAAAAAGAATTTAGAGAATATGTAAAAAATCACGATTGGAGCAAATACAAAGATGCCTTTGTTGCCTTACATTGTAGTTCTGATGCTATAATACCATCTTGGGCATATTTATTATTAACGGTAAATTTAGCTCCTTATACCAATCGTATTGTTGTTGGAAATTTAGAACAAATCGAAATTATTTTATTTACTGAAATTATTAATAAATTAGATGTTTCTTTTTTTAAGAATCGATTAATTTTAGTAAAAGGTTGTTCTAAAAAACCTATTCCAGAAACTGCTTATGTACAATTAATTCAGAAATTAATACCTGTGGCTTCTGCAATTATGTACGGTGAGGCTTGTTCTAACGTACCACTTTACAAAAAGAAAAAGTAATTTTTTAAAATTGTTTTTTCCGTAAAGCACTTTGTGCTAAATGATAAAAAATAAAACCTTCTATCATTCCTAAATACATTCCTGTAAAAATATCTAAGGGAAAGTGTACGCCTAAATACACTCTACTTGAAGCAAATAATACTGGCCAAATAAGTAGTAATTTTATATATTTAAACTTGTCTTTTAACAGTAAAATAAAAAATGTACTCATGGCAAAAGAAGTGGTAGAATGTCCAGAAACAAAACTGTAACTATTGCGGTGTAAAACAGCACGAATTGTTGTTTTTAAATCTAAATCGTTACATGGTCTTAATCGCATATAGTGATTTTTTATTAGGTTTACCAACTGATCTGAAAATGTAACAAACAATGCAGATAGCAATACTAATAGTATTCCTTTTTTCCAGCCATAAGCTTTAAAAATTAAATAAAAGATAAGTATAAATAAGGGAATCCAATGTTTTTGCTCTGTTATTAGTAACCAAAAGCCGTCCCATTTTTCGGAACCTAAACTATTAAAATAAGTGAATAGCGCTTTATCAAAAGCAACTATTTTATCCGAAAACGGTGTGGTGTTAATAGAAAATAGCATTATTTTAAACCTCGTTTAATAGGTCCTGTAAAATCCTCAATATTCTCATTAATGGCATCTTTTGCGCTATCTACTTCTTTTTTTATATCTCTAACAAATTCTGTGTCGATACCGCTTTGTTTGGCACTTTTATTTATTTCGCGTTTTACATCGTTGGTGGCATCTTTAATTTGTCGCATTCCTTTTCCTAAACCACGTGCTATTTCTGGAATTTTATCTGCACCAAATAACATCACCGCAATTACAATGACTATAAATATTTCTTGTCCGCTAATAAATAATAACATGCTACAAAGATAGTAAATATGAAACAAGTAGCAAGAGGTTTGTGGTTAGAAAAAGTTATGAATTTTGGGTTTTGGGTTTTGGATTTTGGGTTAATAAAAAACGGTCACACTAAAAAAGAGGAAAGAGGTTAGAAAAAAGAGAAAAGAGAAGATATACTAGACGCAAGAGACAAGAGACAAGAGGCAAGACGTTAGATATAAGAATTTAGGTTAATTCAAAATCCAGTGGCAAAAAGGTTTCTTGCGCCTCTAATGCCACATTTTTGGTATTTGTGGTAACTCTGTGCTGCTCTTTCTTTTATTTTGGATGGTGATTCGTTTAAAATCCACCCATCTATAATTGCTTTTAGGGTGTATGCTTCTGGAGCCATTAAACCGGTTGTCCAAACTAATGGATTTGCATTTGCTTTTTTTATTTCTTCTTTAAAATAATCTTTGCTTATACATGCTAATATTACCACATCCTTTTTTGCTTTTTTTATGGAATTGTAATTTACCTGTACATCAAAATCCATTAAGCCATCGTGTCCGATATAGGCTAATAAGTCTGCTCTTCCACCAAAATTCAAATTTTTGTTTTGGTATTTAATAATAATCGTTTTTTGACGATTGGCTGCTTTTAAAAAATCAATTGTGCAAGTTTTTATTTGTTCGCCATCGTAGGCATCTGCTAATAAAAAGACATCTTTTGTTCGATGTTTAAACAAAACACGTTCTAAAATATTAGTGTTCTTTGGTTTTGTAGAATTAAGAAAAATCCAATCTTTGGTTTTATATTTCAAAAAAGATTTTACACCGTACATTGCTCCAAAATACAAATTTCTTTTTGGATCTTTTCCATTGCCTAATTTTTTAGGTACTGGAACAATTCCTTGAAATTCATTATCACACAATGCAACAAAAACATGAATGGTTTTGGTTTGACTTTGCATCTTATTTGTAAAAAATAATGCTACAATTAAAACTTGGATTATTCGCATAATCGTAAAACGGTTTTATTTGGTTGTTATTGTTAGTAATCTGCTTTGTAAATTGTAATTAAAATATCCTAAATTACACTTTTAGTGAGAATTAGGACAAATTTGTTTACTTATTTAAATGTAATTATTGATTTTATAACATTTAACAAAATATATTTTGGTACTTTTGATAAACTTACTAGTGTAAACCCTAAAATATAATTGCAGTAACCAATGCAAAACATTAACAACGTATTAAATATTATTTTACTTGTTGGAATTGTACAAGGATTTATTTTTAATGCGGTGCTTTTTGTAAAAAATAAATCTAATAGTAAAGCTATTTTATTTCTTAATTTGACTATTTTTTTCTTTTCCATAAACAATTTACAATCTTTATTGGTAAAAAAAGACCTCACTTTAAAT
>WFMU01000179.1 GCA_015488935.1 Flavobacteriaceae bacterium
CCATAATTTAATATTAACATATAAAACCCATTAAAAATGGCTGTAAAAAACAAACCCATGAAATCGAATCTATTCCGATTCGTAACACTAAGAAATCCACAATTAATTGAGGATAAAGACAAAGAAAAAGGATTTATTTATCATCCTAATTTAAGTAAAAGTGCCTATGCTAAAATTATTTCTTTAGTACCAAAAGAAAAAAAACTTGCATTAAAAGAAGTAATTTTTAAAGCATTAAAAACCAGAAATGAAGTAAAAAAAATAGATGCCAATCTGTATGCCTTTTCGTCTTGGTTAATGAAAAACAAAAATGCATTTAGTTACCTTAGTATTAAAGATAATATTAAAGGAGCAACGGTATTAACAAAAGCAAACGAACTATTAATTTGGGATAATTTAATCTACCAAACCTTAAATAGAAAGTCTGTATATGTAAGAGAAGCCCTTGTACAAATACTTATTGCCAATAAGTTCTTAAGTGCTTTTTTTAAAATGACTGTCGATTTTACACCAACATCAAAACTTACAGAAGTACAAAAAAAAGAATTACTTAGACGTGCAAAAGCAGCTGTAGTTATTTCTAAAGATTTGTTGGTAAGTGAAAGTCCCGCAACCAATAAGTTTAAAAAAATATCTGCAAAAGAAGAGCAATTGCTTATTCAAAATGCAGAAATACATATTGCAAAAGAAAGAATTTCTTCTTACCAAGCATTATTGGATGAAATGAAAGCATTAGAAATTCCATTTTCTATTGAAGAACAAAAAAGGTATGTTGTTGCTAACGAAAAATACAATACTTCTGTAGAAAAATTAATTGACACTGCAGCTCCTGTTATTGTAGATAAAACCGATCCAAAAACAGGTATAATCACCAAAGTAAAAACGTATCCAGATTTAAAACTTCCAAAATTTTCCTTTATCGAAAATTCTATTGCTGCACATTTCCAAGCAAAAGGCAAATTAACAAATGCCTCTTTAGAACTTTTTAAAGACCTAAACTTAGGAGAATTAGATGATTTTTCTAAAATGACATCCGTTATTAAAGAAAAAATGAAAACTGAATATAAATTGGTTTTCTCAAAAAATAATGTAACAAAAAAATTGGTAAAAGTAGGAGGAGCAACAGTTAATGTTGCAAAAGAAATTTTAATGTTAAAGCCATATTGTTTTATTGGCTCTATGCATAAACTAGCAAATAGTAAAAAAGCAGCAATATATATGTATTTAGGTACTGGTTATGCAAATGCTTCCATTACATCTGCTTCATACACATTAACAAATACCAGTGCCAACACACAAAATACAGGTACACAAGTTCAAAAGCTAAATAGTAATGCAACTACGGTAAAACATCTGTTTTTTCCACAAGGAATAGCAATTCCAAGTGGAAATTACACCTTTAGTGGCGAATTTACCTTAGATAATGGTGTGGTATTAACTTTTAACGTTGTAAATATTGCCGTATCTCGTAAAGGATTCTTTTTTAATAGCTGCTGTACAATTAAAACTGGTGGTAATACCGACCCTGTTGAGCCTGTTACAATAAGTAATGCGCCACTATACGGTGTAACCAAACTTGGTATTGCAGATTTTAGACGTGTAGAACAAGAAGTATGTTGTTATGTGCCTGGAGAAGTTTCGCATATCGAAAATATTCTTGCACGTGAATATAAAGAACGCTCTACAAGAAGTTTAACAAGTCATGAAGTTACAACCGAAAAAACTTCAGAAAGAGAAATAGAAAACTTAACGGATACTACCACTACAGAACGAAATGAAATGCAAAGTGAAATTTCTTCGGTAATAAATGAAGATAAATCTACTAACTATGGTGCTAATGCAAGTGTTAACGGTACTTTTCCTTCTGGTAGTTACAGTGTAGATGCTTTTGCTAATTTTTCTTCATCAAGTGCAACATCTAATTCCAATACACAAGCACAAACCTATGCGCAAGAAGTTACCGAACGTGCTATGGAACGTATTGTACAAAAAGTAAGTAGTAAACGTACTTCTCGTGTTTTAAGAGAATTTGAAGAAAACAACAAACACGGCTTTGATAATACTAAAGGCGATAAACATATTTCTGGCGTATATCGTTGGGTAGATAAAATCTATAAAAACACCTTATTCAACTATGGAAAACGCTTAATGTATGAATTTGCAATGCCAGAACCTGCTAAATTCTTTAAGAAAGCAATTATAGAAAAAATAGATGATGGAACAGCCTCTGAGGTAACTACAATTTTACCAGAATTACCAGAACATCCTAAAAATCATGGAATTTATAGTGCTGCTGATATAAGCGAAACAAATTACCAAAGTATTGCTGCTTATTACAATGGCGAAGTAGAAGCAATACCTGAACGTTATAATTATGTAGGTAAATCTTTTACAAAATCACAAATTGGAGGCGATGGTGATAGACTAGATAACAAAGCGGTTTCCGATATCATTAAAGTTCCAAAAGGATATAAAGCTATTAGCGCAAAAACTACTGGTAAACATAACGGTGGAGCAGTACAAGTATCTGTTAATGGAAGAAATTTATGGATAAATAGTAATTCATTTGTAACAATAGAAAATGCATTAGAAGAAGTACCTGTTTCTGCATATTTTAACCTCAACTGGATTACCAATGTAAATATTGTTATTAAATGTGAACGTACAAATAACACATACGAACAATGGCAAAATAAAGTATATAAGGTCATAATGGATGCATACTATGATAGAGTAAATGAATATAATGATGCCATACTTGCACAAGGAGTAAACACAAAAGAAGAACAAAGCAAAATATCATTTAATCCACTATTTAATCGCAGTATCGAAAAAAGAGAATTAAAACGATTAGCAATTGATTTATTAGCAACACCAAAAGGACATAATTATGCTAAAAACAATTACGAAACAGGTTCTTTTACCAATGTTACCAAAAACAAAGAGTTACAAACACACATAGATACGGTAAAATTCTTTGAACAAGCTTTTGATTGGGATATTATGTCGTATATGTTTTACCCTTATTTTTATGCAGCTGAAGAAAACTGGATCGATTTATTCCAAGAAACAGATGCCGCAGATCCAATATTTCAAACCTTTTTACAAAGTGGAATGGCAAGAACTGTTGTACCAGTAAGACCAGGATTTGAGGATGCAGTAAACTGGTATATGACCACAGGAGAAATATGGAATGGTCAAGGAATTGTAACCGACCAAGATGATGATTTGTATGTTTCTATTGCCGAAGAAATGCAAACTATAGAAGGAGAAGTAGAAGGTACTTGGGAAACCAAACTACCAACTTCATTAACCGTATTACAAGCAGGAACCATTGGTTTAGCACTAGAAGGGTTACCATGTGATACACAATGTGACGATTGGGCTTTGTTTGACTCCGATAACAATCCTATTTTGGATATCGATGGAAATCCTAAAACAGATAATCCTTTAAAACAAACCAATCAATTAATTGGTGGTACAAAAGGCGTTGGAGATACAACAACGACAACAACAGTATAGGGAGAATTGCTAGAAGTAACCAGCCCTAAAATTAGGGCTGGTTTTTATTAATCAAAAAAAAATAGAATATGAATAATCTTAAATTTGCGGATGGATTTGGATATGATTCTCCTTTAGAAATATCAAAACCAAAATTCCCACAATTTCCAATGCCTTTTGATTTTACCTCACTCAATGTAAGTCAGATTGGAAATAAATATTATGAAAATAATACAGTAATTAATACCAAAGGATTTAAAGTATATATGGATAAAGAATCCGAAGCAATAATTTCGGATACAAATCCCGAAAAACCACCAATAGAACTAAAAGAAGTGATTATTTATAGCAATCAATCTGTGAAAGAATTTGAAGGTTTTGATTTAATCCTTTTTACTAGTACAAATGGTGTTACCTTATTACAACAATACAACGCTGTAGAAGTAGGAAGTAATGAGATTGTGATGTTTTTGGAAATAGATAATAAAACCAATATTTTCGGTTCGGTAATGCGTATAAAAGTTGGTACAAATATTTTAAGGAATAAAAATTTGCCTTATGCCGAAATCATACAACAAGCACATAATAAATCCATAACGATATCTTCAAGAAAGTTAAAAAAACTATTAAAGAATGGTATTCACAAAACAAAAGGCGGACTCTTTAGTTGGATTCTATCTAGTATTGGTGAAGTACTAAGTGATACAGTACAGTTTATTACTGGCGGAATGGGAGATTTATTTTTCACCCATTTTCCAAAGGCGTTAGAGAAAATAAAAATAGAAAAAAAATATTGGAACCCAAAAGAAAAAGGCTTTGATGCGCTATTTATACCAAATAGTTTTGAAACTTATGTAGCGAAGCAAAAAGGAAAAACCAATGCCGAACACAAAATAATTAATACTTTTATTAAACCTTTTTTTAAAAAAATAGATGCTTTCGAAGATGAAGTAAAAGGAAAATTGAAGGCTATTAAACACGTACTGCCAAACAAAATTTATAAGCGAATTAAAAAAACTATAAACTATGTTTTTAACCAGTTTGAAGTTTTGGAGGGTTTATTTCTCAATTCTGAGTACGGATTTTTAAATTTAATCTTAACTAGTTTACAAGCAGCAAATGCATTTATTTGTGGATTATACAATAGTTTAATTGATACAATTAGCGGTATTTTTCAACTTATTGGTTTGGTTTTTTTAGGTGTAAAAGGAGTTGCAGACTTTGCAGAAAAAACAGGGTATTATGCCTCTTTAACCGTAGAATTTATCGAAAACTCTATCGAAGGGATTCTTAAAATTAATTTTTTAGAACTTTTCAAAGAATTATTTTTTGTACCTTTAAAACTTGTACAAAAAGTGGCACAATTTGTGGTTAAACAAACCGAACTAAGTGTACAAGAAGTTCATTATTATTTAGGATATATTGTTGGTTTTATAGTAGAAACCACCATAAGTATCTTATTTACAGGAGGAACTTTAACTGTGGACAAGGTACTTCTAAAAACTTTTAAAGAACCAGTAGAGCTTTTATTAAAAGGATTTAAAAGTGCAATAAAAGCGGCTAAAAGTTTGCTCGAAAAGTTAATGGTTGCTTTTAAAAAAATACTAAAAGCACTAAGTAACCCAAAACAATTAATAAAAGATTTTTTTAAATTCTTAGAGGAGTTATTTGGGGTTGGGAAGAAAGAGGTTGGAGAAATTGATGAATTATATAGAAACAAAGGAACTAATAAACATGATGGAGGTATTAAGTTATCAAGAAATCAATTATTAAAATTTAAAAAAGAATTAGAATTACGTTTTAAAGAGTTAAACTTAAAAGTTGAGGTAGTTACAAATAGCCCAAAATTTAGAGATCGATTAAGGAAATGGAATGGAAGTAGAAATACTCAAGGGTCATTTAACCCTGGTCCTCCACCTATAATTTATGTCAGAAAAAACTGTACTCAATTAACCTTACAACATGAAATTTGGCATTTGGAAGATTTAAAGCGACTTAAACAAATTGAATATAAAAAAACACCTAATTGGAAGCATGAAGAAAGTGTATGGAATAAAATTTGGAATACTAATAAAAAATGGACTGACGAAGAGTTGGTAGACTCTTATTGGTATTATAAACGTACTTCTTTCGCAGAAGGAGGGACGCCCATAAGAATTAAAAAAATGGAAGAATTATTAAAAAAATATCCTAATAGAATAAAAAATTAAACCATGAATTACACAAAAGAAAAAGCCTTGCAAATAGGTAAAAAAGTTTTAAGAGATATAGAATTTTGGAATGATGATATTGAAAATCCAAGTGCGAGATATGATAAAGGAGAATATTTACACATTGGAGAGAATACTTGGCTCGTTAGCTTTCCGTATGGAGCTGAAGATTATGGAACAGATAGTAATGGTAAAAGTAGAGCAAGCATGCATGTAACTATTTTTGATGATGATGGTATTGCAACAAATGTTTCTTATAAGGGAGGTAATGTCAAATTAGATTATGATATAGAAAAAGATAAATATATTATTAAAGAACAAAGACCATAAACAATCAATTCTTAGTTATTCAATACCACTTCTTAAGTTTATATAAAGGTGGTAATTAAAATTGCTGCCTTTAAAATAAAAAAATGAACACCAATAAATATAATTTAGATTTACGATTTTTATATCAAGAACCATTAATAAGAGATTCTATGATTGCTGGTAGAGACCTTGAACAAGAAGCTTGGGATGAAAAATACAGAAAAGGAAAACATGCATTTAGAGACTTTTCAATGCAATGTACTTTAGATGAATTTGTGTATATGTATATATACATATTTAGAGAAAAATTTCCAAACGTAATAAGATTGGCTTTTACCATTGCAGAAACGTATGAACATCCTACAAACAATACTAGTGCTTATATAAAATTTGAGCGAGAAGATATTATTTCGTTTGTTACAGAAGATTATAAAGGGCCAATAAAAATGAGTTAATTCCAGAAGATAGAGATGTTTATGAAACTGAAATAGCATTACAATTTTCAAAACCATTTTCACTTTCTGTAATAGATGAAGCTTTAGAAGGAGTAGTTTTTACAAAATGTACCACTTCAGAAATAACAACCTATTTGGTAGAGAATAGTCCAATAGCAAAATTAGAAGTAACCTCAAAAAGTTTTACCATCTATGTAAA
>WFMU01000180.1 GCA_015488935.1 Flavobacteriaceae bacterium
AAATAATTTATAACAAAGAAAAAGGGAAATAGAACGGATTTATATAGCGTATTTTGCTTTGCAACTGGTATAAGACCTAATAAAATAAAAAGATAATGCTATAATAATAACGCCTTGCTTTTAAGAAAATGAACTTATCTAATAAAAAATAATTATAACTTTTATAATAAGTAAAGCTGTTTTGGGGGCAAAACAGCTTTACTTACAATGGTCTTATTTATATCTTGCTTCTTGTGTTTAGAAGCGAAGCGGTCTAAAGTCTTTTACTAGACAACAATGTTTTATAATTAATGTTCTTTATTATAAACTTCTTTTACAAATGCATCAAAAGTTACTTCTTTTACTTTTAATTTTACATTTTCTTTGTAAAATTTTAGTAATTTTTGACTTATTAATTGGTCTTGTAATTTTTTTGCTTCATCTTGGTTTTGCAATACTCTATTTGCAATATCGTCTAATTCTTTTTCTTCTGGATTTAGAT
Source organism: Flavobacteriaceae bacterium (assembly GCA_015488935.1). GTDB lineage: Bacteria > Bacteroidota > Bacteroidia > Flavobacteriales > Flavobacteriaceae > S010-17. The sequence continues at coordinate 482 of WFMU01000180.1, forward strand.
TTCCGTATTGTGCCATTTGCTGTCTGATATACCCTTTAGCATAATCTCTTAACTCTTCGTAAGTAACTTGCAAATTATTTTCTGTAGCAATTTTACCTTCTATTAGTTGGTATCGCAATCCACGTTCAGATTGTTCGTATTGCTCTTTTGCTTGTTCTGGTGTAATTGGATTTTCTCCAGTTGCAGCCAACCATTTTTGTAGAAATTCTGCTGGTAAATCAAATTTTGTATTTTCGATTAAACTTTCTGTAACTGCATTTAGTAATTGTTGGTCAGATTGTTGTTCAAATTGTTTTTCGGCATCCTCTTTCAACTTATCCATCATTTCTTCTTTTGACTTAACCACATCTTTACCAAAAATTTTATCGAATAATTCTTGGTTAATTTTTGCCAATTCTGTTTCGGTTATTTCTTCTATTGTAAATGTTACTTCAATATCTAATCCATGTGCATCATCGTGCGATACACCTAAGATATTTTGCATAAAGTGGTCATCTTCAAATAATCCTTTGGTTTTTAAAGTAACCGTATCTCCAACTTTTTTACCTAATAAAGCTTTTTGTTGTTCTTTTCCTGCTATTTTTTCAAATTTAAAGGTTGATTTTTTATCAATTGCCTTTTCTTCATTTTTAAAAGTACCAGTAAGATTTGCTTTTTTAGTAACCTCATCTACAGCATTCATTTTTCCATATCGCTCAGCAATGTTAGCAACTTGCTCTTCTAACATCTTTTTATCTGCAATAATTTTATAATGTGTTATTGCCTTTTTTGGTTGTAAATTAACTTCAAATTTTGGTGCTAATCCCAACTCAAATTCAAAAGTTAAGTCTGCTTTATCCCAAGAAAAATCTGGACTTGGTTTTGGAAGTGGATTTCCTAACACATCTAATTTTTCTTCGTTTAAATATTTGTTTAACGCATCTTGTAAAAGTTTGTTTACCTCATCAACCATAACAGCTTGTCCGTATTGCTTTTTTATCATTCCCATTGGCACTTGTCCTTTTCTAAATCCGGGAATATTTGCATTTTTACGATAATCTGTTAAAATTTTAGTTACTTTTTCTTTGTAATCCTTTTCGGTTACATCTATTTTAATTATTGCGTTTAATTCGTCTATGTTTTCTTTTGTAATATTCATCTTGTATTATTTGTGTACATAAAACCTACCTTGTTGATAAGCAGGCGCAAAATTAGCATTTTTTCTTTAATTAATAGTAATTATCTTGTTGTTTTTCTTTCTTTAAAAAAGGATATAATAAAGATTGTGCTGCTGATAGTAGCAAACTGAATAATAATGCAATCCAAAATCCGCTCACGGTAAATCCATCTACAAAGTAATCGGTTAGCATAATTAAAAAGGTGTTTATTACAAACAAAAACAATCCTAAAGTTACAATAGTTATTGGTAAGGTAAAAAATACGATGATTGGTCGTATAAATACTTTTAATAATCCTAGCGTTATAGCCACAATTAATGCCGTATTAAAATTTGCTACGCTTACGCCATTTAATAAGTTTGCAATTACTAAAACAGCAACTGCGGTTAGTAACATTTTTAATAGAATCTTCATTTTATTCGCTATTATTTATGTGTTAATAAGCGATAATCATGCCGTTTTATTATTCTGCTACTTTGTCATGTTTTTGTAAAAATGTTACAACTTCATTATAAAAATCGGTTGGATTTTCTGCATGCAACCAATGCCCTGCGTTTTTTATAGTCTTAATTTCTGTTTTTGGAAAATGTGCTTCTATCAATGCTTTATCTTCATTGGCAATATATCCAGAGTTTGCTCCTTTTAAAAATAATGTTTCTCCTTCAAAAACGGTAAAACTTGGTAGTGCTACGCCCACTTCTTCTACATTTTCGGTTAAACTTTCTAAATTAAAACGATATGCTAATTCCGTTTTACTTTTCCAATAGACATTTTTAAGTAAGAATTGTCGTATGCCTACTTCATCTATATAATTTGCTAAAATTTCTTCAACTTCTCTTCGCTTGGTTATTTTACTAAAATCTACTACATTTAATGCTTCTAGTATAAATTGGTGATGTGGCGAGTAATATCGTGGTGCAATATCTGCAACAATTAGTTTTTTTACCATTTCTGGATAGGTAGTTGCAAATAACATGGCTGTTTTTCCACCCATGGAATGTCCAATTAAATTAACTTTTTTTAATTGGTAGTGTGTTATATAATAATGTAAATCTTCTATCATTAACTCGTACGAAAAATCATCGGAATGAAAACTTCGACCATGATTTCTTTGATCTATTAAATGTACTTCAAAATTTATTGCAAATTTATTGGCTAAAGATTTCCAATTATCGCCCATACCAAAATAGCCATGTAAGATTAGTAACGGCGCTCCTTCTCCTAATATTTTTGAATGTAACAACATGGTTTATAGTTGTTTGTTTTATATTTAATGATACTTTTCTTACAATCAAATTGCGTTTTATAAACTAAAACACTCTATTTAATGCGCAAAGATACATATAAGGTTTCTTACATTCCAGTATCGTAATTTTTTATTTCTTCTACTGGATTTATCACATTATAACCTTCCCAAATTTTTGCGTTATATTTTGGAATATATGTAATTTTATATTTCACTTTTTCCTTTTGTTTTTTAAACTCGGCTTTTGTTAACTCCGATTCGTTGATAAAAAATAATTCATCTTTACTAACTTGATTCATTTCCATTAAAAAATCTATTTTCATCATTTTCTTTTCTTCGGATCTACTTGCTCTATTTTTGGTAAATTTAAACGGTCTATGTGCATACATATATACACCTTTTTCTTCTTTTAGAAATTGTAAGCTGTACAAGCCAACTTCGTTCTTTTTAAACAAAAGCGAAGTATTACTAATATTTTCTTTAAATTTTACACCAAATAAAAATTTTAAATTTAATCCTTTACCTCTTCTATTTTTTGCATATTTAAAATCGGCTTTTACCACGGCAAAATCGTAGGCATTTACATAAAAGGTACCTGCAAATTTGGCCGATTTTCGTTTTGGCGAAAAAGCAATTACATAAATTAATTCATCATCTAATATTGTAGGCTCTTTTAGTTCGTACTTGTATTTTTTATTTTCGAATATAAAATTTAATTTTGATTTTTCAGATATTGCATTTTCTGCAATTACTTTTCTGTAATACAATTTTAAGTTTTTTACACTAGAACTATCTTTATACGATTTTTTATCAAAATCCATTTCTACTTTTAAAGAATCTTCTACTTTAAAAAATCCAGATTTTACTTTATAGGTTTCGTTAGAATCTAAATGTTTTGCAACCGTATTTATAAATAAATTCTGAAATACTTCTTCCGATTTATCATTTTTTTTGTTGATTAATCTAGTTGCTTTTATCACTTTTAATGATGTACTGTCTTTTAGCTTGTACCATTCTACCAATTTATCTTCGTAGTTTTTAGAAGGAATATTAACCAAAGTACTTATTAAACTATCTATAGA
>WFMU01000181.1 GCA_015488935.1 Flavobacteriaceae bacterium
AATCCGTTCTATTTCCCTTTTTCTTTGTTATAAATTATTCCCATAAACATAGCTATGCAAAGAATTTATGCCTCAAAAAAGAAAAATATATTCTAATTTATTTATAACGTATTTTGCTTCACAATTGGTATTATAATTACTTTATATTCTAATAAATAGATAAAAAGTAGTACAAAAAGTAAGCCAAACACTGATAATTTAAATTTATTTCTAGCGTATTTTGCAAAAAAAAAGACAATCACTAAAATGATTGCCTTTTTTATTGTCGTTATAAAAAAAATTATTTTTTTCTCGGAACTGCTATGGTAGAGTAATTAATTTTTAAAGCATTAATTTCTCTAAGTTCATTTTTAATATCATAAATTGTTCCTACTTCGGTACCAATATCGGCTTTTATAGAAGTGGTTAATTTGTTAATTTCGTTTTGCGATACGGTTGCTCTCTTAGCTAAGATAAAATTTCTAATATCTTTTACAGTCGAAAGTTTGTCGTTCAATTGTATCACATCACCTTTAATTTTACCGTTCATAGATTTACCAACGTAGATATAACTTACTAAATTTTTCTTTTCTAGTTTTTTTACTTCCGTAGCTTCTGGTAATTTAGGTGGTTTAATTTTTAAGTCAGTCTCACGCATTACCGTAGTAACCATAAAAAAGAATAAAAGCATGAATACAATATCTGGTAAGGATGCCGTATTTACAGCAGGCATCTCTTTTTTCTTCTTACTAAATTTAGACATAATTAATTAAATTTTACAGGTTCTGCTTCAGAAATAATCATAGGATACATTTCTTTAACACGTTTCACTTTAATTTTAAGATCTTCGGCCTTACGTTTAGAATTATTTTCATCTTTTGCTCTTTTTACTAACTCATCAAAAGAAATTCCATACAATTCGTTAGAAGTTCTATTTCTTAAATCGTTATAAGCGGCCACTAATTCATTTTGTACTGCAATATAGACACCATAATCGGTACCTCTTGCGCTTTCTATAGAAATAATTGCTTTCTTAGGATGGTCTGATGAAGCTGGGTCTTTTGCACCTTTACAGTAATCACAAGGATTTCCATCTTTATCTTTCCCGCCACCATTGTCTAAAAACTTTAGAGCGACATCTTTTAATTCACTCACCTTTAAAAAATCTTTATTTTCTACTAAAATATTTCCTTCTCTATTGATATTTACAACAAATACGTTTTTCTCTTTTAAAATTGGAGGTTTAACATTTGGGTCTTGTTTTTCAGGCAATTTACGAGAAATCCCTGAATCAATATCCATAGTTGTAGTTACTAAGAAAAATATTAGTAATAAAAAGGCAATATCTGCCATTGATCCAGCATTAATTTCTGGGATTGCTCTTTTTGCCATAATAAACTATTTAAGTAAAGATTTAACAGAATCGAAAATAAAACCAAAAAATGCAATAGCACCTAATATCATACTAAAGTTGATACCTGTACTTACTCTTTTTGATAAGGAACTTCCTGCCTCAACTACGCCATTTGATGTTTCCACAGCTCCATCATCCGATATCATATATGCTAGTAAAAAAAGCAGTAAAAATATACCTAATCCAATAAGTGTTTTCTTTAAATTTTTTGGGTGTTTTACTACATCTAGTACCATAAAAGCTGCTACTAAAAGTCCTACACCAATTAATAGCCATTTTGTAAATCCGATAGACCCACTTACGGCCGAAGCTAATTTTTCACTTCCTTCCTCTGCTGTTGCTACTTTAACAAAAAAGTAAATTGCAATTAGAGCAATAACAAGTGCTATTATTTGTAATATTCTTGATAATTTCATAGTGCTAATTATTTTTTGTGTTTAACTAGTAAATCTACTAAAGAAATAGAAGCATCTTCCATTCCATTCACAATACTATCTACTTTAGAGATAATGTAATTGTATAATATTTGTAAGATAATTGCCACAACCAATCCAAATACGGTTGTTAATAATGCTACTTTAATACCTCCTGCTACTACAGATGGTGATATTGTACCTGCTTGTTGAATAGAGTCAAATGCTCCAATCATACCAATTACTGTTCCCATGAAACCAAGCATTGGTGCAAGAGCAATAAATAAAGATAACCAAGAAATATTTTTTTCTAATAATCCCATTTGTACACCTCCATAACCAACAACTGCTTTTTCTGCTGCGTCAATACCTTCGCCATCACCAACTCTTTTTAAACCTTGATAAAAAATGGATGCTACAGGTCCTTTAGTATTACGTGCAACTTCTTTGGCTGCTTCTACACCTCCATCTGCTAGTGCATCTTCTATACTACTAACTAATTTACTGTTGTTTTGTGATGCTAAATTAAGATATATAATACGCTCTATAGCTATTGCTAATCCTAATATTAAAGCAAGAAGTACAATTCCCATAAAGAATGGACCTCCTTCAATAAAATATTTTTTTAATACTTGCATTGAAAATCCTTCATCAGCTCCTGCTGCTGCTGCATCTTGTGCGTAAGATTGTACTGATCCTAATAACATTACTCCTGTAATTGCTATGATAGTAGATAATTTTTTCATTTTAAATTTGAGTTTTAATTAATTTAATAACGGGTTAAATATACATAATATTATTTAAAAGCAAAATTTTATGCGGAGAGAATGGGATTCGAACCCATGTTACAATTTCTCATAAACACGCTTTCCAAGCGTGCGCCTTAAGCCGCTCGGCCACCTCTCCTTAATATTTTTCACTTTATTAAGACTGCCAAGTAACAAAAATTTTTTTGTTTTATAAAATTTATTTTGCATTGTTTATTAACCATACAATACAACAG
>WFMU01000182.1 GCA_015488935.1 Flavobacteriaceae bacterium
CGGAGATGTGTATAAGAGACAGAAAACAATCTTTACGATTTGATAAAGCTAGAAAACAAGATGGTTTTAACTCTCTTGTAAAAGAATCGGATGTTTTTATTTGTTTAATTTACGATAAAGTTGGGCAATTTACGCTTGAAGAGTTTGAAATTGCATACCAAGGATTTATTTTAAAATCTAATCCAAAATATCTGTTTATTTATTTTAAAGATAAGCCTATAAAAATATCTGAAATTCAAGACTTTGATAGTATTAAAGCATTAAAAAAAAGCATTAAATCTAAAGAACAAATTTGGGGTATCTATGAAAATACTCCAGAATTATTACTTAAAATAAATAATGAGATAAGCAACATCATTGAAGAGCATAGAGATACAAATTTGTTGATTGACAACAATGCTTACAAAGTTGAATTTACTCATGTTACCATAGATTTTATAGATGATTTTGGAAAAAAAGCAAAACTCACTAAATTTCAAATTATAAGAGCTTTAAAACCTTTTCAATTTCTAAAAGATGCAATCTCTGTTGATGGTCAAATAGATTATTCTTCAATTAAAGTAGATGTTGGTGTTAGTAACAAATTAAATCACGAGATAAATTGGACAGATATTATTACCGATTTAGGTTATACTGTTGAAAAAGATGCTTTAATTACAAAAAAATTACAATGTGAAATAATAAATTCGTTTAACCAAAAAAAAGAAGTTTGGGAACATGATAACATTGGAAATGTTGGCTTAGTAAAAACTACGGTGATATTTCCTTCTAAACGAAAATATAAAAGTCATTTTTCTAAAATTCTTAGGGGTTTTAATGAAATTGACATTAAACCTGCAAGAGAAATCATTCAAGATGGTAGATATGCTTTAGATTTAGAGATTGAAAATGAAGAAAAATTTGATAGAATTAGGCTGTATTGGATTTGGTAATACAACTTTTAGCTAATCCTGTCAAAATTTAGATAAATTTACTACTCCACTATAAACTTAGCCACCAATTTACTCAAAATCTTTTCGGCAGATTTTGCAGCTTTTTGTACTTCTTCGTGCGATACTGCTTCCACAATTCCTTCTACACCGAGGTCTGTAATTACAGACACGCCAAAGCAGGTCATTCCCATGTGTTTTGCAGCAATTACTTCTGGTACGGTTGACATTCCTACACAATCTGCTCCTAATGCTCTAACCATTCCGTATTCTGCTGGAGTTTCAAATGTTGGTCCTTGTAATGCCATATACACACCTTTATGAACTTTTACATTTTCTGCTGCTGCAATTTTTTCCATTTTAGCTAACATTGATTTATCATAAGCATCGTGCATATCTACAAAACGAGGTCCAAAACGTTCGTCATTTTTTCCGTGTAATGGATGTTCTGGCATCATGTTAATATGGTCTGTAATAAGCATAATATCGCCAACACTAAAATTTGCATTTACACCTCCAGAAGCATTCGAAACAATTAAATTCTGTACGCCTAAAAACTTCATTACTCGTACTGGAAATACAGTTTGTTGTATGCTCCATCCTTCGTAATAGTGAAAACGTCCTTGCAAACAAATTACTTTTTTGGCACCTATAGTTCCAAAAATTAATTTTCCAGAATGTCCAGCAACAGTAGATACTGGAAAGTTTGGTATATCTTTATAATCTATTTTTTTTTCAATATCAATTATATCTACTAGTTTTCCTAATCCAGAACCTAAAATGATACCATAATCAGGTGTTGTAAATCCATTTTCTTTTAAATAACTAACTGTTTCTTGTACTTTGTTCCACATATCGTTTAATCTTGGTTTTAAAACTTTCTTCTTCCATACCATCTGGAATTAAAAATTGTGTTTTTATTGGTAAATAATACACATTCTGTTTCGTATTTTCAAAAGTACGAACATAATCTTTTTCTGTTGTTAAAATCAACTTTTTTCTAGACTTTATTGCAGAAAGTGATGTGTTTATTTTTTGCAAATCTTTTTCGGTAAAATTATAATGGTCTTTGTATTTTAAATGTGTAAATTTAATTCTACGCTTTTTTAAAAAATCGGTTAATGGTTTGGTTATTGCAATTCCTGTTACCAATAGAACCTCATAATTTTCTAAATCAATAAGATTTATTTTTTTTTGTTTACTATGTACTTTTGCATCATATTCTATTTTGGTAAAATAGGCAGTCTGTGTTAATTCTATATTTAGTTTTTTTGTAATTTCGAACTGCTCATTATCGGTTAATTCGTCTGGGCATTTAGTTACAATGATTACCTGTGCTCTTTTTGCGCCTTCTATATTTTCGCGTAAATTTCCTGCAGGTAACATGGCATCATCTACATACAAATTATCGTATGGTGTCAATAAGATATTAAATCCACCTTGCACTTTTCTGTGCTGAAAGGCATCATCTAACAATACCACATCTGGCGGATTTGGTAATTGCTTTAATTGTTGAATTCCATTTACTCTATCTTCATCTACGGCTACAATTATCTTGTTAAATTTTCTATAAAATTGCATTGGTTCATCACCAATTTGAGCTGCAGTAGTATTTTCACCTGCCAATTGAAATCCTTTGGTAGAACGTTTATAACCTCTACTTAAAATGGCAACTTTATAATCGTCTCGTAACAATCGAATTAAATATTCTATTAGTGGTGATTTTCCTGTTCCTCCAACACTTAAATTACCTACAACAATGGTTGGTATTTTAAATTTGGTAGATTCTATGATACCTTTATCGTACATTTTATTTCGTGCTTTTACAACACTTCCGTATAATGCTCCTATTGGTTTTAATATTTTTCTAATCTTGTTCATCGCTGCAAAAGTAATTAATTAAAATGTATATTTGCGCATTAGCATACGTATTATGATTAAAAAAATTAGTTTTTATTTTAGTTTTATTTTTTTACTAAACTCGTGTCATGTGGCTCGGTTTTTTGCTTGGAATATAG
>WFMU01000183.1 GCA_015488935.1 Flavobacteriaceae bacterium
ACCAAAAGTATGCCATTTGTAATTTTTGAAATACTTACTGACATTTACATATAAAAAAATGCCAACGTGTCATTTTCGTTGGCATTTTTTGTTTGGAATTAAAAAACAATTCCAATTTAATTTTTCTTATCTTCAGTTTTCTTATCTGCTGCTGGTGCAGGTTTATTATCTGCTGCGTCCGTTTTTTTATCTGTTGCTTCTGTTTTTGTTGCTGGAGCCACATCTTTAGGTGTTTCTTTTTTTACTTTGACACCATCTAAGGTTTCTTTTAATTGTGTATCTGCAGTAACTGTATTTCTTGGTATTGCAAAATTGGATAATAAAATTAGTGCAAAAAGAGAGATTGCTAAAGTCCAAGTTGCTCTATCTAAAAATTTGTTTGTACTTTGAACACCTCCTAATGCTTGAGAACCTCCTCCTCCAAATGAAGAGCTCAATCCTCCGCCTTTTGGATTTTGAACCATTATAATTAGTATTAGCAAAAGTGCTACGATTACAATTAAGATTAAAAATGCTGTATAATTCATGATTTGTATTTTTGTAAAAATTTTATTGCCTTTATTCGGTCTGCAAAGAAACCACTTTTTTCTGGATATTTCAAACTTAATATTTTAAAAGCAGAAATTGCTTGGTCATATTTTTTTTGTTCGAGATATACACGTGCCAAAGTTTCTGTCATTAAGTTCATGTTTTCTTGTGTACTTTCTTTAGATATATCAATGTTTTCGCTTGTTTTTACTGGTTTTATCTTGGGTTTGTTTAAGATAAATTTTTCTATTAAATCGAGTTTACTTGCTAATTTTTTATTTTTAGTATTTGGTAATTCTACGGTTTCTTTTTGTTTTTTTTGCTCTTTTCCCTTTTCATTTTTCCGTTGTATTGGTTTATTTGGCTTTAATTGTAACCATTCATTAAACGAATATAAGTCGTTTTTACTAAAATTTATTGGTGTACCTAACTCTAATTTTTCTTCTTCTTCTTTTATTTTTTTTGTTAATACCGTTGTTGGTATGGTATCTTCTTTTACTTTTTGTACAGTTGTTGTTGTTTCTTCTTTTGATGCTGTAATAGATTCATATAAATGTTTAATTACTTTGGAGTCTATTACTTCGATTTCTTTTAATAATTCGGCTTCTTTTTTAATATCGGTTTGGTAATCCAATACATTGGCTGTAATAAAATCGAATAATACTGTTCTGTTTGTTGTATATGCAGCAACTTTTTTTAAGGCATTATTGTACTTAAAATTTTTCTGATTTTTTAATCCTTTTAATCGAATAGCGTGTGCTGTTTGAAAGTATGGAAATTCTTCTAGCACGTTTTCCAAAAAAATAATCTGTTTTTTTGTAACGGTATTCGGATTGGCTATAAGTGCTGTAAATTTTTCCGTATTCATAAAATCACTTTTGTTTAATACTGTACAAAAATAATGTTTATTTTACTTTTAACTTTCTAATTTTAATAGAAAAATAAGCAAAAATTAATGTCATTATCGGACTTAATAGATTAAAGAATGCAAACCATACGTATTCTCCAGTTGCCACTCCTAAAGTTCTTGATTGGTAGGCTCCACCAGTATTCCAAGGAAATAGTATCGAAGTAACTGTTCCAGAATCTTCTAATGTTCTGCTTAAATTTTCTGGAGCTAGTCCTTTATCTTTAAATGCTTTTTGATACATTTTTCCAGGCACAACAATAGCCAAATACTGGTCGGATGCAGTACCGTTGAAAAAAATACAAGTTACTGTGGTACTTGCAAATAATCCAAAAGTAGATTTTGCGTAAGTTAGTAAGGTGTTGCTTATTTTTTGAAGTGCGCCTATCTCTTGCATTATTCCACCAAAAAACATGGCACATAAAATAAGCCATATTGTAGAAAGCATTCCACCCATTCCTCCAGCAGAAAACAATTCATTTTTATCTAGTAATTCATTTCCTGATGGTATAAAAATACTTTTTGTCATTGCATTCATTACACCTTTATAAGCTGTATTAAAATTAAACACTTTACTTTCTGCTATTTTCATTACGACTTCTGGTTGGAAGATTACGGCAAAAATTCCTGCTAAAATAGTTCCTACAAAAAGTGCTGTTAAGGGTTTTGCTTTTTTTATTATCATAACAATTACCACAAGTGGTACAATAAATAACAGAGGAGTAACATGAAATGTATTTTCTATACTATTTACTAATGTAGATGTATCTTGAATTTCATTTCCGTTAAATTGAAATCCTAAAACGATAAATATGATAAGTGTAATTAAAATGGTTGGTATAGTGGTATATGCCATATATTTTACATGTGTAAAAACATCTGTTCCTGCCATTGCTGGTGCTAAATTTGTGGTATCGCTTAACGGAGACATCTTATCGCCAAAATAAGCACCTGATAAAACGGCTCCTGCTATCATTCCTGCTGGTAAACCTAGGGCTTTTCCAATTCCCATAAGTGCTATACCTATAGTTGCTGTGGTAGTCCAAGAGCTACCTGTTGCTAACGAAATAATACAAGTAATTATTAGTGCTGCTGCTAAAAAATATGTTGGATTTAATATCTTTAATCCATATAAAATCATTGTTGGAATTATGCCACTTGCTAACCATGTACCTGCCAATGCTCCTACCATTAATAGAATAAAAATTGCCGAACCTGTAGATTTTACATTATCAACAACAGCTTCTAGCATATCTTCGTATTTAATTTTTTTAGAAAATCCAATTATTGCAGCTATTACACCTGCAAAAATTAAAGCAAACTGATTGGCTCCTCCTGTTGCGTTATCTCCATAGATATATACATTGTAGGCTAGTAATAAGACAAGTATTAAAATTGGTAATAAGGATTGAAAAAAGGTTATTTTAAGTGAATTGTCTTGTTTAGTCATAAAATATATTTTAAAGTGTAATGTTAATCAATTTTGCTGGATTTTAAAAATTTTTATAAAAATCTATTCTGTTTATCGTACTTTTGCATTTTAATTTACTTATGTACTCAAAATTAGAAGCTGAAGATTTTTACTACAACGAGCAAAACTATCGTGTTTTTACAGAAAAATACCATTTAAAACGTGGTTATTGTTGTAAAAACGGTTGTAAACATTGTCCGTATGGATACGATAAGAAAACAGATTCTTTTAAGAAAAAGAATAATTTTTAGTTCTAAAAACTAGGAATAAACTTAAAATCGTAAATAGAAAATAAGATGTTCTCTATTTGATTACTCCAAAGTTTCTTATTTAACTATTTTACAACAAGATATA
>WFMU01000184.1 GCA_015488935.1 Flavobacteriaceae bacterium
TAAAACTCTTGACAGTCCTGTGCAGGTTGCTAATTGTGTTGAACTAATTAAATAGTCCATATATAAGTCTTTCAAGTTATTAACAATCATATCTGTTTTTTACAAATTTAAGCATTATTTTTGCGTAAGGTCAGTTATTTATTAAAAAGTAGAATTAAAATGCAAAAAGTGTTAAGAGAAAAAGAACACAAAGCATTCTTGCAAGAAATTGAAACAAAAAAAGCCCTAAGCCTTATCGAAGGACAAGAAAATGAACGAAAACGATTATCTAAAGAATTACACGATGGTTTAGGAGGTCAGCTATCTGGAATTAAATCTATGTTGCAAGCAATAACAAATGATAATTTTACAGCAAAGAAAAAAATTATTGATACTCATTTGGCTTCTTCCATTAAAAATTTAAGAAATATTTCGCACGATTTAAGTGCTAATTTCTTACAAAATAAAGATTTTGATGTCTTAATACAACAGTTAATCTCAGATACATTTTACGATTCTAATATTAAAACAGAAATATCTATTTTTCCAACAGAAAAAATAAATGAATTACCAATACATCACAAATTAAATATTTATCGAATAATACAAGAGTCGATACAAAATATTTTAAAACATGCAAATGCTACGTATGTTTCTATTTCATTATTATTCGATAAAGAAATTAGTATCTTAATACAAGATAATGGTGTTGGTTTTAATACGGTTAATAAATCTGGCGGAATTGGTTTACAAAATATAAAAGATAGGTTGCAAAGTATCGGTGGAACTTTGTATATTGATAGCCAACTAAAGAAGGGAACAACCATAAATATCAATATACCAAATTCATGATTAAAAAAATTATTATTATAGACGATCATCAGCTGTTTTTAGATGGTTTAGTCTCTTTATTATCAAAACAACAGGATATAAAAATAATAAAAGCTACCACAAGTATTAAAGATGCTTTTGAAACAATTAAAAACACAAAACCCGATTTAGTAATTTCAGATATTTCTATGCCCGAAATGAGTGGTGTTGAGTTTATTTCTATTTTAAAAGAAAAATATCCAAATATTAAAATAATGGTGCTAAGTATGTTTGCAAATTTGCAATCGTATAAAAATATAGATGCTTACCTTTTAAAAGAAACAAGCGAAGAGGAATTAATTTTTGCCATAAATGAAGTTGTAGAAAATAATAATAAGTATTTAAAAATTGCCGAAAACAAGAACGAAAATATTAATTTATACGATAGTAAAGTTTTACTTACCGAACGTGAAAAAGAAATTATACGGTTAATTATTGAAGAAAAAAACACCAATGAAATTGCAAAAGAATTATTTATTAGTACACATACCGTAATGACACATCGTAAAAATATCTTTTTTAAATTAGAAGTTGCAAATATTGCAGGTTTAACTAAAAAAGCTTTTCAGTTAGGACTAATTTAATCTAAACATGTACTTTAGATTTCTTTAGTATGTAGTAATCTGGTTAATTTAATTGAGCTATCTAGTAAAATTATTTTTGCATTTCCATTTCGTTCTATATGGTAAATAGCATCATTTAAAATTTTATTAATTGCTACAATATTTTTACCATGAATAAAAGGAGCAAAGTTTTTTAAGTCAAATTTTGAAGTTTTAGTTTCTAAATAAACCAATTTGTTTGCCTTATAATTTAACAATAATGCTTGTCTAAAAAAATGCAAACAATATTGTAAAAATTGTTTTTGGGTTTCTCTACCAGTTTTAGCAATTTCGTTACTCCAATTAATTAACTCTTCAATTACTGCCGCATTACCACGTGCTTTAAATGCTGCTCTAATCCAAATGATAAACCAAGTTTCAAATATATTTTCTTTAGAATCGTGTTTTACTAAATGTAATGCTTTATTCCAACTACCATTTGCCTGATGTGCAATTTTAACAGCTAGTTTTTGTTCAATATTTTTACGTTCAATAAGTGTTTTTGTAATATTTTCTTCACTTATTTTTGGAAAATAGAGTATTTGACATCGCGATAAGATGGTTTTAATTATTTGCTCCTCCTCTTCGGCAATTAATAATAATACTGTTTTTTCTGGCGGTTCTTCTATTAATTTTAATAATTTATTTGCAGCAGTACTATTCATTTTTTCTGCCATCCAAATAATTAATATTTTATAACCACCTTCAAAAGATTTAAGGCTTAATTTTTTAGTTATTTCAAGTGCTTCATCTTTACCAATAATTCCTTGTTTTTTTTCAGCACCTAAAAATTGCAACCAATCAAATAGATTTGCGTACGGGTTTTGTGTGATAAATTCGCGCCATTCTTTTAAAAATAAGTTGCTTACAGGATTTTTCTTTATTTTATCTGTTGTGGTTACAGGAAAAGTAAAGTGTAAATCTGGATGTGATAATTTATTGCATTTTAAATTACAAGCTTCATTAGTACCAATATTTTCGGCATTGGTATTCTGACATAAAATGTATTGTGCATAAGCAATTGCCGTTGCAAGTGTTCCAGTTCCTTCGTTACCAACAAATAATTGTGCATGTGGAATTCTACCTTGCTCCGCAGTCTTCGTTAAATGTGCCTTGATGTTTTCTAATCCAATAATATCTTTAAAAAGCATAAAGCAAAAGTAACAATTTTAAATGGAGTTTTTAAACGCTTGTTTAAACTAATCTACTTGATTTTTTTTAGCTTCGATACTAAGTGTTGCATGTGGTACTAATTTTAATCGTTGTTTTTGAATAAGTTTACCAGTAACACGGCAAATACCATAAGTTTTATTTTCAATTCGGATTAATGCATTTTTAAGGTCTCTAATAAAGCGTTCTTGTCTAATTGCCAATTTAATATTTGCTTCTTTAGACATGGTTTCGGAGCCAGACTCAAAAGGTTTAAATGTTGGTGAAGTGTCTTCTGTACCATTATTACTATCGTTTTTATAAGCACTTTCTAGTAAAGCCAAATTTTCTTCTGCCTTCTTAATTTTGTCTAAAATTATTACTTTAAATTCTTCTAAATCCTTATCGGAATATCTTTCTACTTGATCCATCATTTTCATGGGGTTTTTTCAATTAATATTTTGGTGTTTATAGCATCAAACACAACTTCTATACCATTTTTTACTTCCTCTTTAATTATTAAATTGTCAGTTAAGGTTTCTGTTTTTATATAGATTTCATTTTCCTTAATTGCCTCTTCTAATATTGCATCGCTTTGTACAAATAAAGTGATTTTATCGATAATATCAAAATCAGATTCTTTTCTTAGATTTTGAATGCGGTTTACCAATTCTCTTGCAATTCCTTCTTTACGTAAATTCGCATCAATATTAATGTCTAAAGCAACGGTTAAACCATCTTGATTGGCAACCAACCAACCTTCAATATCTTTAGACGTAATCTCAACTTCTGAGAGTGTTAAAGGTACAAAGTTTCCATTTATTTTGATATTTATAGTGCCGTTTTTTTCTATTTCAGAAATTTCTTTTGTAGTAAATTTGGCTACTTCTTGTCCTACAAATCGCATCTCTTTTCCAAATCTTGGTCCTAATACTCTAAAATTTGGTTTGATACTTTTCACTAATATATCTGAGGCATCGTCTAATAATTCTATTTCTTTTACATTAACTTCTGCAAGAATTAAATGCTGAATTGCCAAGATGTCTTCACGTTCTTTGTCGTCTAAAACAGGAATCATTACACGTTGTAACGGTTGTCTTACTTTAATAGATTCTTTTTTACGAAGCGATAATACCATGGAAGATATTTTTTGTGCTTTTTGCATTTTTCTTTCCAAATCTTTATCTACCAAATTAGCATGGTACTTCGGAAAATCTGCTAAATGAACAGATGCTGCATTTTCTATTCCTGTATTTTCAATTAAATCTTTGTACAATCTATCCATAAAAAATGGCGCAACTGGTGCTGCTAATTTAGCAACTGTAAGCATACAGGTGTATAATGTTTGGTATGCCGAAATTTTATCTTGTTCGTAAGAGCCTTTCCAAAAACGTCTTCTACTTAATCTAACGTACCAATTGCTTAAATATTCTGTAACAAAATTCTGAATTGTTCTTGTTGCTTTTGTTGGTTCGTAATCGTTGTAATACTCTGTTACATTTTTAACTAATGTATTTAATTCGGATAAAATCCAACGATCAATTTCGGGTCTTTCGTTACTAGCAATATCGGTTTCGGAATAATTAAAATTATCAATATTTGCATATAGCGAAAAGAACGAATAGGTATTGTAAAGTGTTCCAAAGAATTTGCGTTTTACTTCGTCAATTCCTGCTACGTCAAATTTTAGATTGTCCCAAGGATTTGCATTAGAAATCATGTACCAGCGTATGGCATCAATTCCATATTTTTCCATGGCTTCAAATGGCTCAACACCATTTCCTAAACGTTTGGACATTTTTTTGCCATGTTTGTCTAAAACCAAGCCATTTGAAACCACATTTTTATAGGCAACAGAATCAAAAACCATTGTTCCAATAGCGTGTTGTGTATAAAACCAGCCACGTGTTTGGTCAACACCTTCGGCAATAAAATCTGCTGGAAATGCAGTTCTATTATCAATTAATTCTTTGTTTTCAAATGGATAATGGTATTGTGCATACGGCATCGAACCAGAATCAAACCAAACATCAATAAGGTCTGCTTCTCGTTTCATTTTTTTGCCAGATTTAGAAACTAATACGATTTGGTCAACAATACTTTTGTGTAAATCTACTTTATTGTAGTTGTCCTCACTCATATTACCAACTTCAAAATTGGCAAAAATGTCTTCATTCATTAAACCTGCAGAAACAGCTTTATTCATTTCTTCTTTTAGTTCTTCAATAGAGCCAATGATAATTTCTTCAGAGCCATCTTCGGTACGCCATATTGGTAAGGGAATTCCCCAAAAGCGAGAGCGTGATAAATTCCAATCGTTTGCATTTTTTAACCAGTTTCCAAAACGACCTGTTCCTGTAGATTTTGGTTTCCAGTTTATGGTTTCGTTTAGTTCAAACATTCTATCTCTATTTTTGGTTACTTTTACAAACCAACTATCTAATGGATAGTATAAAACAGGTTTATCGGTACGCCAACAATGTGGATAACTATGTTTGTATTTTTCTACATGAAAGGCTTTGTTTTCTTCTTTTAATTTAATGGCTATTTCTACATCTACTGAACGTTCTGGTGCTTTGCCATTATCGTAATATTCATTTTTCACATATTTTCCTGCAAATTCACCAAGCTCTTTACGGAATCGTCCTTGTAAGTCAACTAGAGGTACAGGGTTTTCATTTTCATCTAATACCAACATTGGCGGAACTTCTGGTTTTGCATTTTTTGCAACCATTGCATCATCTTGTCCAAATGTTGGTGCGGTATGTACTATACCAGTACCATCTTCGGTAGTTACAAAATCACCAGCAATTACTCGAAATGCATTTTCGGGATTTTGATATGGCAATGCATAGGGCAATAGTTGTTCGTATTTTACGCCAACTAAATCTGCTCCTTTACAGGTATCTGCAATATAGAATGGGATTTTTTTGTCTCCAGCATGGTATGTAGCAAGTTCGTTTTTATTTTCAACTTGCTTGTATTTTTTACCAAATTGTTTTCCTACTAATGCTTTTGCTAATATTAAATTTACTGCTTTAAATGTATATTGATTAAAGGTTTTTACCAATACATAATCAATTTTATTTCCAACAGTAAGTGCGGTATTACTTGGTAAAGTCCACGGTGTGGTTGTCCATGCCAGAAAATGGATATCGCCATCTACATTACCAAAAGAATTGGTAAAGGTTTCTTTTTTTGCAAGGAATTGTGCTACAACCGTAGTATCGGTAACATCTTGGTAACAACCAGGTTGGTTAATTTCGTGTGAACTTAATCCAGTTCCTGCTTTTGGTGAATATGGCTGAATGGTATATCCTTTATATAGTAAATCTTTGGTGTATAGTTGTTTTAAAAGCCACCAAACCGTTTCCATATATTTTGGTTTATAGGTAATATATGGGTCGTTCATATCTACCCAATGTCCCATTTTTTTGGTTAACTTTTCCCAAATATCGGTATATCTTAAAACGGCTTTTTTACATGCTTCGTTATAGGCTTCTACAGATATTTTTGTACCAATATCTTCTTTGGTTATTCCCAATTCTTTTTCTACACCTAATTCAATTGGTAAACCGTGTGTATCCCAACCAGCTTTACGTTTTACTTGAAAGCCTTGCATGGTTTTATAACGACAAAAAACATCTTTTATCGTTCTTCCCATTACGTGATGAATTCCTGGTAATCCGTTTGCCGAAGGTGGTCCTTCATTAAAAATAAACGGTTTATTTTTATCTCGCGAATCAATACTCTTTTGGAAGATATTATTTTCTTCCCAAAACGCTAAAATTTCATCTGCTACGTTGGTAAGATTTAAACCTTTGTATGTCTTAAATTTACTACTCATTTTATAAAAAATATTTCAATTGGCGAAGGTAATTAAAATCAACTAAATAATAGAATGGAATATAAAAAAGTGCAGGGCAAACTCATACTTTTTTTAATTTATTTTTTACAATAATAAACTGATTAATAGTTTGTTAAGTTATTTTTTATTTGTATATTACACTGATAATCA
>WFMU01000185.1 GCA_015488935.1 Flavobacteriaceae bacterium
GGTAAAGAACACAAACATATTATAGATCACGAACTTATCCATATTAAACAAAAGCACAGTTTGGATTTATTATTTTTTGAGATACAGAAAATTATTTTTTGGATGAACCCATTTTCGTATTTATTTCAAAATAGAATATCCAGTTTACACGAGTATATTGCTGATGCAAAAGCAATAAAAGAACATCCTAAAAAGCAATTTTTTGAGAATTTGCTAAATCAAAGTTTTCAAGTAGAAAAATTCTCCTTTGTAAATCAATTTTATAAAAAATCATTAATTAAAAAACGCATTATTATGGTAACCAAAAACAAATCAAAAGAAATTTTAAAGTTGAAGTATTTATTGGTATTACCTCTATTATTTAGTATGATATTATATACCTCGTGCTCAAAACAGGAAGATATTAAAGTAGATGAACATATTTACAATTATAAACAATTAGATAAATATCCATACATAGCAGACACTAAATTAGTGGATAATGATAAAAGAAAAATGGAACTAATATTGAAAGTATCATCAATAATATTTAATAAAGTAAAGCAGAATAGTAGAGGTTATATAGATTTTGTAATTGATGAAAAAGGATATATTACAAACGTACATTATGATAACATTGAAAAAGAAAATTTAGAAATGGCAAAACAATGCATTACTTTATTACCAAAATTAAAAGCAGGAATGAAAGATGGAAAACCAGTGAAAACACAAATGTCTTTTCCTTTTTCTGTAACTGTTTCAAATGAAGTAGAAGATGATGATAGCATACCTTTTTCTGTTATAGAAAACGTACCTGTATATCCTGGTTGTACTGGTAACAATGAAAAATTAAAAAAATGTATGTCAGATAAAATCACCAAATTTGTAGGCAAAAACTTCAATGTTGATTTAGCGCAAAACTTAGATTTAAAAGAAGGGAAACATCGAATTTCTGTACAGTTCCAAATTGACAAAGATGGTTTTATATCTGACGTAAAAGCAAGAGCTCCACATCCAGATTTAAAAGACGAAGCCATTAGAATAATAAACCTATTACCTAAAATGAAAGCAGGAATGTCTAAAGGCAAAAATGTAAATGTAAGATATAATTTACCAATTGTCTTTAAAGTAGGAGATGGTAATGATAAGTATTCTTCTAAAGCAAACGATAATTTATTAGAAACTGAAAGCATTCCTTTTTCTGTAATAGAAAATGTCCCTGTATATCCTGGATGTACTGGAAACAACGCCGCATTAAAAAATTGTATGTCCAGTAAAATTACCAAATTCGTAAGTGAAAATTTTAATGTTGATTTAGCTCAAGGCTTAGATTTAAAAGCTGGAAAACATCGTATTTTAGTTCAATTCTTAATTGATAAAGACGGGAATATTGCAGAAGTAAAAGCAAGAGCTCCACATCCAGATTTGAAAGACGAAGCCATTAGAATAATAAACCTATTACCTAAAATGAAAGCAGGAATGTCTAAAGGTAAAAATGTAAATGTAAGATATAATTTACCAATTGTTTTTAATGTAGAAGAAAACAAAGGAATGCTTAATGGTCAAAATAATAATGTCGTCTTAAGTAAAGAAAGCTTAAACGATGTTATTATCCAATCTAAAAAAGGAGATAAATATTTTGATGTGGTAAGTTTTAAATTAAAAATTCCAAAAAAACCATCTATGGTTATCAATGGAAATAAACTTACTAAAGAAGCCATTAAATACTTAAAAAAGATGAAACCAGATTATTATATGGTTGTTTTTGATATTAAAATAAAAAATAGTAATGAGCGCACTTCAAGTATTCAATTTCGTGTAAAATAAATAATTTGTTTTACTAAACCTTAACCTTCAAGATTAAAAAACATAATAAAATAACCATAAAAAACCATAAACATGAAAAAATCAATCAGTAAAAAATTAACATTGCTATTACTTTCAATAGTATTTATTAGTCTAAGTTCTTGTAGTAATGAAAGTGCTAAAGTAATTGAAAAACAAGAAACTGAAACCATTCCATTTTCTGTAATAGAAAAAGTACCTGTATATCCAGGATGTACTGGTAACAACGATGATTTAAAAAAATGTATGTCCAATAAAATTTCCAAATTAGTAGGTAAAAACTTTAATATTGATTTAGCTCAAAACTTGGGTTTAAAAGCGGGAAAACAACGAATTGTAGTTCAATTTATAATTGATAAAGATGGAAATGTAGCAAAAATAAAAGCAAAAGCGCCACATCCAAATTTGAAAGACGAAGCCATTAGAATAATCAATCTTTTACCTAAAATGAAGGCAGGAATATCTAAAGGTAAAAATGTAAATGTTAGATATAATTTACCAATTATTTTTAACGTAGAAGATTAACCAAACCCAAACCTTCAAGGTTTTTACAACCTTGAAGGTTTAAACAATAGTTATGAAAAAAATACTGTTCTTTTTTATCTTTATTAACTTAAATGCACAAACTAATGTATCCAAAAAAGTGGATAGCTTACTGTTAAAAGGTAATTATAAAATTGCTTTAACTGTTTTAGATACACAAAAACCATCGTTTGAAGCATACAATAAAAAAGGACTTATTTACCAACAAATTGGCAATTATACCAAAGCTATTAATAATTATAAAGAGGCTTTGACCTTTAATAAAAATCTTAAAACCAAAGAAAATTTAGGAAAGTGTTATCAAAAAAATAATAAACCAGAAAAGGCTATTTTGTTATTTGAAGAAGTGTTAAAAGAGAACAATAACAATCTTCTTTTAAAGTTTCATTTAGCAAAATTATACAAGTCTAAAAGTCAGTTTGAAAAAGCAAAAAACTTGTTTCAAAAACTGATTCAATCCGATAATGAAAATCCTAATTATTACTATTATTTAGGAAGTACTTATCGTAGCTTAAAAAAGAAAGATTCAGCTAAAATAGCTTTTTTTAAAGCAGTAAAAATTGATAGCTCACACTTTAAAAGTTTGTATAATTTGGCAAAATTATTCCGTAAAAAGGATAAATATGCAAAGTTA